>JAZOSI010000136.1:0-14320 GCA_045657065.1 Congzhengia sp.
CTTCTACTGTATCAGAACAGATCATTTCTCTGAATGCTGCAATTCTGTCAGCTTCGAAGAACATGTGTTCTGTACGGCAAAGACCAATACCTTCAGCACCGAGTTCAACTGCTTTCTTAGCGTCAGCAGGTGTATCAGCGTTTGTTCTTACCTTTAATGTTCTGAATTCGTCAGCCCATTCCATGATTCTGCCGAATTCGCCAGCGATTTCTGCATCAACTGTGGGGATGATACCATCGTAGATGTTACCTGTTGGACCATCAATTGAAATAAAGTCGCCTTCTTTGTATGTTTTGCCACTTAATGTGAACTGTTTGTTAGCTTCGTCCATGTTGATGTCGCCGCAACCAGATACACAGCATGTACCCATACCACGAGCAACAACGGCAGCGTGTGATGTCATACCACCACGAACTGTTAAGATACCCTGTGATGCTTTCATACCTGTAATATCTTCAGGTGATGTTTCAAGACGAACGAGGATAACTTTTTCGCCACGAGCGTTCCATGACTCTGCATCTTCAGCTGTAAATACAACTTTACCGCAAGCAGCACCGGGAGATGCGCCGAGACCACGGCCTGCAGGTGTAGCAGCCTTTAATGCTTTAGCATCGAACTGGGGATGTAAAAGTGTATCTAAGTTTCTGGGGTCGATCATTTCTACTGCCTTTTTCTTATCGATCATACCTTCATCAACTAAGTCACAAGCAATTTTTAAAGCAGCTTTAGCTGTTCTCTTACCGTTTCTTGTCTGGAGCATGTAGAGTTTTCTGTTTTCAATTGTGAATTCCATGTCCTGCATGTCTCTGTAATGGTCTTCAAGAATAGCACAAACTTTGTTGAATTCTTCGAAAGCTTCGGGGAATTTTTCTGCCATCTGAGCGATAGGCATAGGTGTACGAACACCAGCAACAACGTCTTCACCCTGAGCGTTTACTAAGAATTCACCCATCAAGCCACGGTCACCTGTAGCGGGGTCACGTGTAAATGCAACACCTGTACCACAGTCGTCACCCATGTTACCGAACGCCATCATCTGTACGTTAACAGCTGTACCCCATGAATAAGGGATATCGTTGTCACGACGGTAAACGTTAGCTCTGGGGTTGTCCCATGAACGGAATACGGCTTCAACAGCACCCATTAACTGTTCAACGGGGTCTGTGGGGAAGTCTTTACCGATTTTATTTTTGTACTCAGCTTTGAACTGACCAGCGAGTTCTTTTAAGTCGTCAGCTGTGAGTTCTACGTCCTGAGTAACGCCTTTAGCTTCTTTCATTTCGTCGATAAGTTCTTCGAAGTATTTCTTACCAACTTCCATAACTACGTCAGAATACATCTGGATGAATCTTCTGTAGCAGTCCCAAGCCCAACGAGCGTTGCCTGATTTTGCAGACATTGCTTCTACAACGTCTTCGTTAAGACCGAGGTTTAAGATTGTGTCCATCATACCGGGCATAGATGCTCTTGCGCCTGAACGAACAGATACCAATAAGGGGTTTTCCTTATCGCCGAACTTTTTGCCGCAAACAGCTTCCATCTTGGTGATGTTTTCTAAAATTTCTGCTTTGATTGAATCGTTGATCTTTCTTCCGTCTTCATAGTACTGTGTACAAGCTTCTGTTGATACTGTGAAGCCCTGAGGAACAGGAAGACCGATTTTGGTCATTTCTGCAAGGTTAGCGCCTTTACCGCCGAGAAGTTCTCTCATTGAAGCGTCGCCTTCGCTGAACTGATAAACAAATTTCATCAAAATTACCTCCTATTTTTAATCGGTGGACCGATTTTTTTAAACTATTTTTAGGTGTAAGCCTTTACACCACCCTATATTATAACACAGTTTATAAAAAATGCAAACAATTTTTGCATTTTTTTCCTAAAAAAAGCGCCTGGTTCCCCAAACGCCTTTAATTTACATTTTTTTACTTTTTTACGCCTCTTTTTTCGCAACAATTGCCTTAATACCAAAGAGTACCGCTACCATTGCAACCAGCGCAACGGGCAACATGATGTACCAGCTCTGTACAAAACCAGTAATAACATATGCAACGAATGACACTGCTGCAACAGTTAATGCATAAGGTAACTGTGTTGAAACGTGGTTGATGTGGTTACATTTAGCACCTGCTGATGCCATGATTGTTGTATCTGAAATGGGTGAGCAATGGTCACCGCAAACAGCACCTGCAAGACAAGCCGAAATACCAATGATAAGGATTTCTGAATCTGCTGCAAACACTGATACAACAATAGGAATCAAGATACCGAATGTACCCCATGATGTACCTGTTGAGAAAGCAAGTCCAACAGCAACCAAGAAGATGATAGCAGGTAACAAGTTCATAAGGCCTGCTGCTGCACCTTCCATAAGTTCTGCTACGAATACATCTGCACCGAGCATACCTGTTAAACCTGAAAGTGTCCAGGCAAATGTTAAAATAAGTATGGGAGGTACCATAGCCTTGAAGCCTTCGGGTACACATTCCATTGCATCTTTGAAAGAAATTACTCTGCGGCAGAGGAGGTAAATCATATCGATGATGATTGCGATAACAGCACCCCAAGAAAGAGCAACTGAAGCGTCACAACCTGCAAAAGCATCAATAAATGATGTACCAGAGAAGAAGCCGCCTGAATATAACATACCGAATACGCATGAGATAATCAATACTACAACGGGAAGAACTAAATCCCATACACTTCTCTTCTTGCCATCGTCTACAAATACTTCCTCTTCGATAACTGCATCAGGATCTGAATGAAGGTCACCCTGCGCCGCCGCAAATTCATGTTTTTTCATCGGGCCGTAGTCGAACTTCATTAAAGAAATCGCGATAATCATAGCGATTGTTAAAAGTGAATAGAAGTTGTAAGGAATAGCCTTTATAAATAATTCAAGGCCGTTCTGTCCTTCTACAACACCTGAAACTGCTGCTGCCCATGAAGAAATAGGAGCAATCATACAGATAGGTGCTGCTGTTGCGTCGATTAAGTACGCAAGCTTTGAACGTGAAATCTTGTGTGAGTCTGTAACAGGTTTCATAACTGAACCCACTGTAAGACAGTTAAAATAGTCGTCAACAAAGATTAAAACGCCAAGTGCAAATGTTGCAAGCTGTGCGCCAACTTTTGTCTTAACATGTTTTTTGGTCCATTCGCCAAACGCGCGTGAACCGCCCGCTCTATTAACAAGGGCAACGATAATACCTAATAATACTAAGAATATAAGGATACCAACGTCCCATGAATCAGCTAAACTTGCGATAAAGCCGTCGTTTAAAACTGTATCAAGTGTTGCAACGGGTTTAAAGTTTGAAACAAGCAAACCTGCAGCAACAATTCCTACAAAGAGTGAGCTGTAAACTTCTTTTGTAACAAGCGCAAGGATAATTGCAATAACAGGAGGCATCAATGCCATAAATGTTTTGTAGTAACGACTGTCTGCTTCAACTAAGCCTTCTCCGGCACAGTCACCGCACACAACCTGGCCTACTCCACCATTACCTACGCACTTTGTACATAATCCTTCATCTGTTTCGCCTGTTGCTTCACATGCGTTACAGTTATATTCTGCAACTATACCGCTGCCGGCACATGTGTCACATTCTACCATTGTTGTCTTGCCAACAGTAAAAGCACAAACCACGAACACAATGAGGACAACTGCTATGGTAATTAAATTTACCAGCGTTTTTTTCTTCATTTGTAATTCCCCTTTTATGTATTTTATTGATAAGTAAATTTTTACCTAACAGTTTAATTATAGTGGTTTTTGCAAAAGTTGTCAACGTTTTTTAAAAATACAGACAAACAGTCATATTAAAAATTTTATCACATATCATATATCAAGTATTAAATTACAGCAATGGAGGAATTTAAATGGCAGAATATGATATCTACAAAGATATTGCCGAGCGTACGGGCGGAAATGTCTATCTCGGCGTAGTAGGTCCCGTAAGAACGGGTAAATCTACATTTATAAAAAGGTTTATGGATTTGTTTGTCATTCCCAATATTGATGACGAAAACGAAAGAATAAGGGTTTCCGACGAGCTCCCTCAAAGTGCAGGCGGTAAGACAATAATGACAACAGAGCCTAAATTCATCCCGGGCGACGCGGTAGAAATCGAAATCGCAGACAATGCAAAAATGAACGTGCGCCTTATTGACTGCGTTGGTTACATAGTAAACTCATCCACCGGTCACACAGAAGACGGCGCTCCTCGTATGGTCAGCACTCCCTGGAGCAACGAGCCTATGGAATTCGGAGTTGCAGCCGAACTGGGCACAAAAAAAGTAATCTGCGACCACTCGACAGTAGGAATTTTGGTTACCACAGACGGCAGTATCACAGATATTGAGCGTGCTGATTATGTAGATGCAGAGTCACGAGTGGCCGAAGAACTTAAAGCTATGGGAAAACCTTTTGTTATTCTACTTAACACAAAGTATCCCACAATGCCTGAAACAGAGGAACTTCGCAGCTTTTTGTCCGAAAAATATGCAGCGCCCGTAGTTTCTGTAAACTGTCAGGAATTAAGTCAAAAGGCAATCGAAAAAATTATGGAGCAGGTTTTACTTTCATTCCCCGTTACAGAAATCGGCATCAATCTTCCCGAATGGACTGACGGTTTACCTGATACACATCAGATCAAAAGCTCACTTTATAAAAGTTGTTTTGATGCAACGGAAAGTGTCAACACATTAAATGACTTGTATTCTGCTGCAAATGTTATGGAACAGTGCGAGCAGATAGAAAATGCCACAGTAAAAAATATCGACCTTGGCACAGGAAAAGCCACCATCGACATATCTGTTCCAAAAGAGCTTTATTATGATATTATAAAAGAAATTTCAGGATTCGATGTTTCAACAGAAAGTAAGCTCTTGTCGTTACTTTCTGATTTGTCCGATATGAAAAAGCAGTATGACAAGGTGCAGATTGCTCTTCGTGAAGTAGAAAACAAGGGTTACGGCATAGTAACTCCTACCATCGACGAAATGAGTTTAGAAGAACCTGAAATTGTCCGTCAGGGCAATCGTTTCGGTGTAAAACTCAAAGCGTCGGCACCGTCAATCCACATGATAAAAGCAGATATAAAAACCGAAGTATGCCCCATCGTGGGAACAGAAAAGCAGTCGGAAGAGCTTGTCAGATATTTGCTTTCTGAATTCGAAGAAAATCCCAAAGAAATCTGGCAGTCAAATATTTTCGGAAAATCTCTGCACGAGTTGGTAAACGAAGGCTTACACAATAAGCTCAGCCGTATGCCTGACGAAGCACAGATTAAATTACAGGAAACATTGCAGAAGATTATCAACGAGGGTTCAGGTGGTCTTATCTGCATAATTTTATAAAAAATAAAAGCTTGGGAGTAATCTCCCAAGCTTTTATTGAATTTCAGGATCGAATATGGGCATCATTTCAAGTTTGAATAAGTTGTTTTTATGTTTTGTGTCGATGATGCGTTTTGTTTCGGGGTTGTCGATTTTACCCTCTCTTATATAGTGGTCAAGCTCTGCATAGGTAAAGCCAAGATTTTCTTCGTCGGTTTTTCCGCAGAGTCCGTCTATGGGAACTTTATCCACTAAAACATCAGGGAGTCCCAATACTCTTCCGATTTCTTTTACTTCTGTAACGGTGAGCTTTGACATAGGAGAAAAGTCCCCTGCCGCATCGCCGTAGCGTGTGGAATAACCTACCCAGTCTTCTGACAGATTGCAGGTGTTCACTACTCTGCCGTTATTGCTCTGCGATACTGCGTAAAGTGTGGTCATTCTCACACGAGGTGCAATGTTTATTCTGGTCTGTTCTGATATTTCCATATCTTCGGGCAGGTTTTTAATGAGTCCATCTATGGCGTCTTTTACATTGATGACATAGTGTTTGATACCGAGATGGTTTACCAAAAGCTCTGCCATATCAATATCTGCCTGCTCGCCGCAAGGCATCAGAACACCAATTACACGGTCACGACCTAAAGCTTCTACACAAAGAGCCGCCGCAACAGATGAGTCCTTGCCACCTGAAATGCCGATTACGGCATTACAGCCTTTACCGTTTTCTTCAAAAAAAATTCTTATCCATTCTACGCATTTGTCTTTTGTTTTTTTAGCATCAAACATTTATATCACCTGTCTTTTTATTATATTCTTTATCTCAATATAGCATACACAAGTTAAAAAATCAAGTTGATATTTGCGAGTATTTGTGTTAAAATGTGTTCAAAAGGTGGCGATAATGTGAAACTGAATGTAGGAATTAAAAATCACGAATATGATATAATTATCGGCAGAGATATTTTAAGAAATTGTTCCGAATATATAAAAGACCTTTCCCCTGCTAAGATTTTAGTGGTAACAGACGAAAATGTGGCAGAGCTGTATGCTGATACAGTCTGCGATTCTTTAAAGGAAATCGCAGAGGTAAAGCTTGTGGTATTGCCTGCAGGCGAAACTACAAAGTCGCTTTCGTACCTTTCCGATTTGTATGACGAGGCGTTTTCTTTCGGTATGACAAGGACCGATTTGGCAGTGGCTTTGGGTGGCGGTGTTATTGGGGACTTAACAGGGTTCTTTGCATCAACGTTACTTCGTGGAATTGATGTGGTGCAGATTCCTACCACTTTGCTTTCACAGGTTGACAGTTCAGTAGGCGGAAAAACCGCTATTGATGTTTCCTGGGGTAAAAATTTAGTAGGTACATTCTATCAGCCGAAGCTTGTTATTGCCGACACTCAGACACTCACCACACTTCCCGAAAGAGAATTTTCATCAGGAATGGCGGAAGTTATAAAGTACGGTTGCATCTGGGATGATGAATTGTTTGAAAAAATTGTTTCTGCAGAAAACCGTGCGGGCATTATGGAAGTAATTGACGATATCGTTTTCACTTGTTGTGATATAAAGCGTCAGGTAGTTGAAGAAGATGAACACGATACCGCACTTCGTATGATTTTAAATTTCGGTCACACCGCAGGTCACATTATAGAAAAAGCTTATAACTATACAGGATACAATCACGGCGAAGCGGTAGCGTATGGCATGGTAATTGCCTCGCAACTTGGAGAAAAATCAGGAATCACAGAATCAGGCTCAACAGAAAAAATAAAAAACTTAATAAAAAGCTTTAATCTTCCTGATGATATTAAAATTTCAGAGGATGCACTGTCAGGAATTGCCCTTGACAAAAAAACATCGGGTAAAGACATCTCTGTAATCTTAATAGAAGAAATCGGAAAATATAAAATACATAAAATGAACGTGGATGAATACGCAAAACTCTTAAAAGAAATATGGTAATAAAAAAACAAGGCGGATGCCTTGCTTTTTTTGTATCCTTATAAATATCTTTCTATCAAATATACAGCCGCAGTTTCTAAAGCGATTATCATCGGAACGAGGATGCGAAATTTCTTTTTTGAGGTTTTGTGATTAAAAAGTACCATCCCGAACATAGCTCCCACTCCGCCTGTAAAAAGAGCACAAAGCAGTAACGCAGCTTCGCTTATGCGCCTTTTGTGTGCTTTTGCAAGTAGTTTGTCAATTCCGTATATGAACATAACAATGATATTCCAACCAAGAATTATAA
The DNA here is from genome assembly GCA_045657065.1 of Congzhengia sp. Taxonomy (GTDB): domain Bacteria; phylum Bacillota; class Clostridia; order UBA1381; family UBA9506; genus Congzhengia. Next base: position 7,592 of record JAZOSI010000136.1, read on the forward strand.
TAGCAAAGTAATTCATAGGTATTTCTCCTTATGATTTTGTCAAGTCAGGATTAAAAAACATTTTATATATATTTTCATTTTACCACGCGAAAATAAAAAAAGCAAGGCGCGAAGCCTTGCTTTTTTTATATGTGTTTTTATAAAAATCACGTAAATTGTTTGTTTGATTAAACCAACTCGATAAGTGCCATTTCAGCAGCATCACCGCGTCTGGGGCCCATCTTTAATACTCTTGTGTAGCCACCGTTACGGTCTGCATATTTAGGAGCGATTTCTTCAAACAGTTTATAAACAACCTCTTTATCCGTAATGTAAGACAATGCCTGTCTTCTTGAATGTAAGGTGTTCTTTTTGCCAAGTGTAATCATTTTATCAGCGATGCATCTTACTTCTTTAGCCTTTGCTTCTGTTGTAACGAGCTTGCCGTTAGCCAGCAGTGCTGTTGTAAGGCCACGGAGCATAGCAATACGCTGGTCGGTAGGACGACCTAATTTTCTTGCTCCCGGCATATTAAAACCTCCCTAAAATTTTTATAGTTTAGTCTTCGCGTTTTGCAAAAGACTGTCCAAGTGCGTGAAGTTTTCCGATAACTTCGTCTAATGACTTACGACCTAAGTTACGAACTTTTACCATGTCTTCTTCTGTCCTGTTTGTGAGGTCTTCAACTGTGTTGATACCTGCACGCTTCAAACAGTTGTAAGAACGAACTGATAAGTCTAACTCTTCGATTGTCATCTCTAACACTTTTTCTTTCTGACCGATTTCTTTTTCGATAAGAATGTCAGCGTTCTTCGCTTCTTCAGATAAATCGATAAACTGCATCAAGTGATCGTTTATGATTTTAGCTGCTAAGCTTACTGCTTCTGAAGGATCGATTGAACCGTCTGTCCAAACTTCTAATGTAAGTTTGTCGTAGTCGGTAATCTGACCTACACGTGTATTTTCAACAGAGTAGTTAACTCTGTGAACAGGTGTGTAAATAGAATCCACTGGAATAACTCCGATGATATTCTGATTTAACTGCTTGTTTCTTTCTGCTGAAACGTAGCCACGACCTTTTGCAAATGTAATTTCCATGTAAAGTTTTGCATCTTTGTTTAAAGTTGCAATCTTTAAGTCGGGGTTACAAATTTCAATATCTGAATCAAGCTTAATGTCGCCTGCTGTAATCACGCCTTCGCCTTCTGCTTCAATGTACACAACTTTGGGTGTGTCGCAATGAAGTTTTACTGCAATCTGTTTGATGTTTAAGATAATTTCTGTAACATCTTCTTTTACGCCGGGGATTGTTGAGAATTCGTGCAATACGCCGTCGATTTTTACAGATACTGCTGCAGCACCGGGAAGTGATGAAAGCAACATTCTTCTTAAAGAGTTACCAAGTGTTGTGCCGTAGCCGCGTTCTAACGGTTCTGCTACGAACTTGCCGTATTTACCGTCTTCGCTGATTTCTACGCACTCAACATTAGGTTTTTCTATTTCTAACATAAAGTAAAACCTCCCTCATAATTATTCGGTTGATATGTGCTACATGCGCACATAAGCCAAGGGGAAATGTGAATATACACAAAATAAATCTTATTTTGAGTACAATTCGACGATAAGATGTTCCTCGATTTCAAGGTCGATCTGGTCGCGGCTTGCAAGTGTAACTACTTTACAAGCAAATGTTTCGCGGTTAACATCAAGCCATGCAGGAATGTTTCTGCTTGCTGTGATTTCAGCAACTGCCTTGAATTTTTCTGAAGAACGGCTCTTTTCCTGTAATGTGATAACATCACCAGGTTTTACTAAATATGACGGAATGTCAACTCTTTTGCCGTTGATTTCGAAGTGACCGTGTGTAACAAGGATTCTTGCTTCAGGTCTTGATGTTGCAAAACCTGCTCTGTAAACTACGTTATCAAGTCTTGACTCGATAATCTGGAGTAAGTTTTCACCAGTGATACCCTGTTTCTTTTCAGCCATTTCAAAGTATTTTGCAAACTGAGATTCCAATACGCCGTAATATCTCTTTGCTTTCTGCTTTTCTCTTAACTGTAAACCATATTCAGACAGCTTCTTTCTGCTCTGACCGTGCATACCCGGAGCACTCTTTCTGCGGGTTAATGCACACTTATCTGTATAACATCTTTCGCCTTTTAAGAAAAGCTTCGCGCCTTCTCTACGGCAAAATCTACATACTGCGCCTGTATAACGTGCCATCTAAACGTACACCTCCTTATAAATTTACCGAATTTTCGGTATCCGTTGTTTCGTTTTTTGAAACTTTCAAATTTTTGTGGGTTGCCCACAAATAATCAAACTCTTCTTCTTTTGGGCGGTCTGCAACCGTTGTGAGGAATAGGAGTTACATCTTTGATCATTGTAACTTCAAGACCTGCAGCCTGTAAAGCTCTGATTGCAGCTTCACGACCTGCGCCAGGACCTTTAACGAAAACCTCAACTGTTTTAAGACCGTGTTCTTTTGCAGCGTTAGCAGCTGTTTCTGCAGCCATCTGAGCCGCAAAAGGTGTGCTCTTTCTTGAGCCTCTGAAGCCTAAGCCACCTGCACTTGCCCAGCTGATTGCGTTACCTGCTACGTCTGTGATTGTAACAATTGTATTGTTAAATGTTGAACGAATATGCACTGCACCGCGTTCAATATTCTTTTTAACTTTTCTACGGGTACTTCTTTTAGCAACCTTTGCCATTTTAGATAGTTCCTCCTTTCGAAGAATATGGTCTTTGGCTTTTAGCCTTTATTATTTCTTCTTGTTAGCGATTGTTCTTGCGGGACCTTTTCTTGTTCTCGCGTTTGTCTTTGTTCTCTGACCTCTTACAGGAAGACCTTTTCTATGTCTTACACCTCTGTAGCAGCCGATTTCCATAAGTCTTTTAATGTCTAAAGCAACATTTCTTCTTAAATCGCCTTCAACAATGTAATCTTTGTCGATGATCTCTCTGAGCTTTGATACTTCATCCTCTGTTAAGTCTTTAACTCTTGTGTCGGGATTGATACCTGCTTCAGCGAGGATTTTCTGTGAGCTGGGAAGACCAATACCATAAACGTATGTTAAGCCTACTTCAACTCTTTTTTCTCTGGGTAAATCTACGCCTGAAATTCTTGCCATGCGGTTTTCCACCTCCTGTTTTAGTGTTTATTATCTATAGCTACTTCGGGAAAATGGTGTTTCCACCATAGCCGCTTCCCGAAAAATTGTACAAATGCTATAAATCAGCCCTGTTTCTGCTTGTGCTTGGGGTTTTCACAGATAACCATTACTTTACCCTTACGCTTGATTATTTTACATTTTTCACACATCGGCTTTACACTGGGTCTTACTTTCATTGTAAATACCTCCTTCATGGGATTTCGCTTTCGCGATAAAATTGCTTATTTTGCTCTCCATGTTATACGCCCTTTTGTTAAATCGTAGGGCGACATTTCGACCGTTACTTTATCTCCGGGTAAAATTCTGATATAGTTGGTTCTGAGTTTGCCCGAAATGTGAGCTAAAATCTCATGACCGTTTTCAAACTTTACCTTAAACATTGCATTGGGAAGAGCTTCTGACACTACGCCTTCTAACTCTATTACTCCGTCTTTTGCCATAATAAATCCTCCTATACGTTTTAGTCTAAATCTGCAAGTTCTCTCTTTAAGTCAGGGTTTGTAACCCTTATACCCTCTTGGAGTTTTTTGCAAATCCAATCAGATGTTTTTCCAGTATTCTCAAGATGTTTACATTTTTTCTTCTTCGGGTTATCTACTTTTCGCAAATCGCCGTCTGCAATTTCAACATACTGTGTATCAATCACATCAAGCACCACGAAGTATTTTCCCTTATCTCTTCCCGCCTTTGACAATACTATATCACCATTACGGAAATCCAAAATAACATCACCTCAAAATTAGCATTTGGTTAGAATTTCAGCACCATTGTTTGTTATGAGAATTGTGTTCTCGTAGTGTGCTGAAAGTTTGCCGTCTGCCGTTACCACTGTCCAGTCATCTGACAGGGTGTTGACCTGATACGTACCGGCATTTACCATTGGTTCTACTGCAATGGTCATTCCGGGAATAAGTCTTGGTCCTCTGCCTGCTGTTCCAAAGTTTGGAACTTCAGGTTCTTCGTGCAGCATACTTCCTATGCCGTGTCCCACAAAACTGCGGACAACGGAAAATCCGTTTTCTTCCACAACTTTCTGGACATTGGCGGAAATATCTCCCAGGCGATTGCCGGGACGAGCATATTCAATACCTGCAAAGAAGCTTTTTTCTGTGATTTCGATGAGTTTTTTTGCATCAGGTGAAATCTCACCTACTGCAAATGTTCTCGCCGCGTCACCGTGGTAGCCGTCCACACATGCCCCTACATCTATACTGACGATATCTCCGTCAGAAAGTTTCCTTGCTCCCGGAATTCCATGAATTACCTCATCATTGATTGAAATACATACATGGCCCGGATAGCCGCTGTAATTGTAGAATGAGCATTTTGCGCCGGATTTTTTTATATGCTCTGCTGCAAGTTTGTCGAGTTCGCGAGTTGTAATTCCGGGAACAATATGAGGTTTTAATATTTCAAATACCTCAGCTACTATTCTTCCGGCTGCTCTCATTTTCTCAATTTCGTGCAGTGATTTTATCTTAATCATAATTACGCCTCTTTGACTGCCTTTAATGCTTCTAAAATTGCATCGGTAGTTTCTTTAACTGCTTCACAACTCTTAACAGTTGTGAGTAAGCCGCGCTCTTTGTAAAAGTCTCTTAAAGGTTTTGTCTGCTCGTTATAAACTTCAAGTCTGTGTCTGATAATCTCAGGCACATCGTCAGCTCTCATTTTAAGATCGCCTCCACACTTTGTGCAGATGCCATCTTTTTCCGAAGGGTTGCTGTGAATGTGGTAGGTTGCTCCGCAAACTTCACACACTCTTCTTCCTGAAAGACGCTCAACGATGATTTCTTCGTCAACATCAATTTCTAACGCAACATCTATCGGAATAGGCAGTTTTTCCATAATTTCTGCCTGTGAAATAGTTCTGGGAAAGCCGTCTAAAATGTAACCGTTTTTACAGTCGTCATTTTTGATTCTTTCCTTTACCATTTCAACTACTATATCATCCGGAACCAACTCTCCTCGGGAAATGAAGGAATTAACCACATCGCCCAAGGGGGTTTTTTCCGCTATGATTTCTCTTATAATCTGTCCGGTTGAAATTGCAGGAATGTTATACACCTTTTCAATTTCTGCAGCCTGTGTGCCTTTACCGGCACCGGGTGCCCCTAATAATATGAGTTTCACCTTGGTCGCCTCCGGAATTATTCAAGAAATCCTTTATAATGTCTCATCAACATCTGTGATTCAATGGTCTTAACTGTTTCTAATGCAACACCAACTACGATGAGTAATGATGTTCCGCCGATTGAAATACCTGACATCGAAGGCATTGCGATAGCCATAACAAGGGGGAATATTGCAATGATACCTAAGAAGAAAGCACCTAAAAGTGTTGTCTTTGATAATACCTTTGCAACATAATCTGATGTAGGCTTGCCGGGTCTGATGCCGGGGATTGAACCGTTGTTTCTCTTGATGTTGTTTGCAACTTCTATAGGATTGAACTGAATAGCTGTATAGAAGTATGTGAAGAACAATATCAATAAGAAATAGCAGATTATATAGAACGGATGTGACTGATTGAACCATCTTAAAATTACTGCCCATGCACCTTCAGTAGGTGTGTTTCCACCGTGAACAAACATTGAGATTGTCTGGGGGAATGACATAATTGATACGGCAAAGATGATAGGCATAACGCCTGCCATAATAACTTTGAGCGGAATATGTGAGCTCTGTCCGCCGTATGTTTTTCTGCCAACAACACGCTTAGCGTACTGAACAGGAATTTTTCTTTCTGCTTCGTTGAATAATACAACGAATGCTACTGCTACGATTGCAATTACTAAGATTGCAACGATTGTAGCAACTGCTTTGATGTTAAGGCCGCCTGACTGCTCTACCATAGCTATCATAGACTGGATCGCAGCAGGACCACGAGATACGATACCGATTACGATAAGTAATGAAATACCATTACCGATTCCGCTTTCTGTGATCTGTTCACCAAGCCACATAAGGAATGCTGTACCAGCTGTGAATGTGAATGTAACTACGAGGTATTCGAAAACGCCTGTAGAAGCCATTGCACCTTTTAAGCCGAAGTACAAGCCTGTAGCCTGAACAAACGCTAAGATTACTGTTACGTATCTTGTGTATGAAGCAATCTTCTTTCTGCCTTCTTCGCCTTCTTTTGCAAGGCGTTCCAAAGCAGGAATTGCAACTGTTAAAAGCTGCAAAATGATTGATGCGTTGATATAGGGTGTGATACTCATCGCAAAAATCGAAGCACGCTCTAACGCGCCACCTGAGAAGTTATTGATAAGTCCCTGAATACCACCGCTGAAGCCACCCATCATCTCAGAAATCATATCAGCATTTATGCCGGGAACCGGAATAAATGAACCGAGTCTGAAAATTATGAGCATGAGGATTGTGTAAAGCATCTTTTTACGGAGATCCGGAATTTTCCATGCGTTGCGCAAAGTTTGAAACATTCTCAGATCACCTCCGCCTTACCGCCAGCAGCAGCGATTTTTTCTTCAGCAGATTTTGTAAATTTAGCAGCTTTAACTGTTAAGTTCTTTGCTGTTAAATCACCTCTGCCTAATACTTTAACGCCATC
>JAZOSI010000137.1:0-29960 GCA_045657065.1 Congzhengia sp.
CGTCGGGATTTTCCAGTCGGAGTTTCGCCATTTCCTCCAAAACAGGAGGCAACGCCGAAATACCGCATTTTGACTTGATTTTGTTTATAGCAGCAATCTGTTCTGTTGCCGCCGCTACTGATTTGTTGATATTTGCAATATCACAATTTGCACGTCTGGTAACTTTGTTTTTCATTTCGTTAAAAATCTTCACATTACAAAGCTCAAACATAGACTCCGTCGCGCCAAAAAGTCCCAAAATATCACAAATCATATCACTTTGCTTTATATAGACTACGAATTCCGTCTTTCTCGTTACCGATTTAGGCTCAAAACCAATATCTGTCATAATGTCAGCAAGGTCACGGCTTAAGTCTCTGTAATGGGTTTTAATTTCAAAATGATAGCCGTTTTTGGGCGTTTTTACATATCCACCACCAAGAAATGCACCTGATACAAATGATGCCTTACAACATTCATCATGCACCACAAAGGGGTCTACCAGGTATCTTGCCACACCGTTTTGCATAAAACCAAGTTCTGTTAAGAATCTTTCTGTGTTTCCTCTGATTTCAACGGCATAGATTTTACCGCTTCTTACGATTTCTGGTTCCATATCAAAAAGCTCACAACAAAGAGCCACTACACGTTCCGCTATCTGCTCACTTTCCGTACGCATACGAAAAATCCTCTGCCCTCTTTCAAAGCTCACCGAACCGCAAAAACCGGCAATCCCAGCCAAATGCGCTCTTATGCAACAACGGGATGTGGGAAATTCATTACATAATTCATTTTTTACATCAATAGTAAATGACATAGCACTCACTCTTTCTATTTTGTGTCATACCAACTGCGGCCTGTTTTCATGTCAACTTTTAATGGTACCAAAAGGCTTGCCGCATTTTCCATTTCTTCTTGTAATACTGTCTGCACTTTTTCGGTTTCCTCTTTCGGACACTCAATTATCAGTTCGTCATGTACCTGAAGTATGAGGCGTGCCTTGAGATTTTCTTTTTCAAGACGGTTATAGACATTTACCATGGCAAGCTTTATAATATCTGCTGCACTTCCCTGAATAGGAGTATTTAACGCTACACGCTCACCAAAAGCACGCGTCTGGAAATTTGATGCTTTGATCTCAGGGATATCACGGCGTCGTCCAAACATCGTTCTGACATAACCGTTTTCCCAGGCAAAATCAACTGTATCTTTCATATACTTTTGTACGTTGGGGTAGCTTCCCAGATAATCTTCTATATATTCTTTTGCCTGCTTTACGGATTTTTTCAAATCCTGCGAAAGCGAAAACTCTCCCATACCATACACAAGCCCGAAGTTTATGGCTTTTGCAGCACTTCTCATTTCACTTGTAACTTCGCTACTTTCCACGCCAAACACTTTTGCCGCGGTAGATGTATGAATATCAAAATCAGATTTGAACGCTTCTATCATATTCTCATCTTCTGCAATGTGAGCCAATACACGAAGTTCAATCTGTGAATAGTCCGCATCCACAAGAACGAAATCGTCTGACTTTGCTATAAACATTTTTCTCATTTCTCGACCAAGTTCTGTTCTCACGGGAATATTTTGAAGATTTGGCTCTGTAGAGCTTATTCTTCCTGTAACCGTTACTGTCTGATTGAAGCTTGAATGGATTTTTCCGTCTTTTTTATCTATAGCGGGAATCAAACCCTCAACATAGGTTGAATTGAGTTTTGCAATTTTTCTGTATTCTAATATTTTATCCACAATAGGATGAACATATCTTAACTTTTCCAAAACTTCGGCATTTGTAGAATAACCGCTTTTTGTCTTTTTGATTGCCTTTAACTCAAGTTCTTCAAAAAGCACCGTCGCCAACTGTTTGGGCGAATTTATGTTAAACTCGTGTCCTGCAAGTGAATATATTTCATGGGTGAGGTTTTTTATCTCTTCTGTCAGCATTTCTCCGAATTCTGTGAGTTTTTCTCTATCTACTGTTATACCTTCCTGCTCCATAGACGCAAGAACATAAACTAAAGGCATTTCGATTGTCTTAAAAAGCACATCCGAGCCCTTTTCGCTCATTGCATTTTTTTGGTATTCTGTGAGTTTTAATACTGCAATAGCAAATGCTGCAAAGCTTGTATTATCTTCACTTTCCATTAAACCATCCAGAGAGAGTTGCGCGCCTGACTCTGCAGTGTCTGTAAGTAAAACTCCCAGATAATCTACAGTTAAACCTTCAATGTCATAACTTTTTCTGCCCGGCTCTAAAAGATACGCACCAATCTCGGTATCTGCCAAAACTTGTCTCACTTTGATATCGCTGTTGCCCATTGTGAGTATCAGGTCTTTAAGACCGTGTGTGTATTTTGGAATATCACTTTCCAAAAAGTTTTTTATAACTTCTTTATTAGCACTAAAGTCGCAAACGAAAGCTTTGCTTTCATCATAACAAAAAGCAAATTTTTCTGTCACTTTATCATAGTAAAAGTACACATTTTCATGTTTCAGCATGTCTTTTAAGACATCTTCTGTTGCCATTTCAAATGTTGCCGTAAAGTTCGTTTCCATTTTCTTTTCAGCTTCACCGGAAAGCCCCATTTTTTTGATAAAGGACTTAAATTCAAGCTTGTCCAAAATCTCAAACAAAGCAGGCTCATTGTATGGTGCGACTTTAGTTTTTTCTATATCAATTTCTATGGGAACGCGTCTGTCGATAGTAGCCAAAATCTTACTCATATAGGCATCATCTTTTGATTCAATCAGCTTTGCACGTACTGATTTTGTGATAGATGCATCGTCTATATTTTCATACACTCCGTCAATGGAATGAAAGGCAGAAATCAGGGCTGTTGCACCTTTTTCGCCTATTCCTTTTACGCCGGGGATGTTGTCAGAGCTGTCGCCCATAATGGCTTTTAAATCTATAAATTCTTCGGGTGTTACACCGTATTTTTCTATTACTTTCTTATCGTCATAAACTGTTGTTTCTGTATTTCCCATACGGGTTATCACAAGATGAATGTGTGTCTTTTCTGATGCCAACTGCAAATCATCACGGTCACCGGTTAACACACAACACAAAATATCCTCTTCTTCACAGATTCGGCTGACTGTTCCGATGATGTCATCTGCTTCATACCCTGCAAGCTCTAAAATCGGAATATTCATAGCGGAAAGCACATCTTTCAAAACAGGAATCTGCTCTCTTAATTCATCAGGCATTTTGTGACGGGTTGCCTTATAGCCGTCATACATCTTATGACGAAAAGTAGGAGCCGATACATCAAAAGCCGCCGCAATATAGTCAGGGTTTATTTCATCAAAATATTTAAAGAAAATGTTCAAAAATCCAAAAATCGCATTGGTATTAAGCCCGTCTTTATTGGTAAGAGGACGGACTGCATAAAACCCACGGTTTACTATACTGTTTGCATCTAAAATCAATAACTTTTTCATATATTTCTCCTAATATAGAAGTTTGTATATTTTAATGTATCTCTGTGCTTTTTTTACATACTTTTCTGTTTCGGGAAAAGGAATATTTCTAAGCGTTGTTGTATCCTCTAACCATTCATTGACATTCGCAGGTCCCGCGTTATACGCAGCCATCGCGCACTTCACATCATCGTCATACAAATCAAGTAGATACGAAAGGTAATACGCACCGATTTCTATGTTTTTTTCAGGAATATATAAATCAGACTCCGAAAAGTCAGAAATCCCTATCCTGTCACATACCCAAGTGGCAGTATCTTCCATTACCTGCATTAAACCGACAGCACCTTTTTTTGATACGGCACTTTTATCAAAGTCACTTTCTGCCTTGATTACAGAAAAAATCAACTCTTCATCTATATCATACATTCTGGAATATTTTTTCACGCTTGATTCGTACTTTTTAGGGTACACAAAGCACATAGCACGACACAAAATAATAATTATGCACACTACTGCCAGAAGGTTCACTAATACTTTTATAAATTTCACAAAATCTCCTTTAATATCTGCCCTATTTTCTCATCGGTTACACCATCATTATTTTCGATTGTGTAATCGGCACGGTCTTTGTAAAACTCATCATTTTTCTGGGCATTTATTCTGCTTTCGGCTTCAATACGCGTCAAATTATCCCTTGCCATAATACGCAACACCCTTGTTTCCTTATCCGCAATTACAGCAATGGTAACATCACACATAGCGCCGAGCTCGCTTTCAAAAAGAGCAATAGCATCAATCACGAAAATATCAGCATTACTCTTTTTTATTTCTTCTTTGATATCACTGATAATATATTTATGCGTAATACTGTTTAATTTATGTAACTCGGCATCACTACTAAACGCAATGCGTGCCATCACTTTTCGGTCTAAAACACCCTCAATTACTGCTTCGGACCATTCTTTTTTTATTTCATCGAGAGCAGGTTTTCCCGGCATAACCACATCGTGCGCCACAATGTCTGCATCAATTATATGGGCGCCGACTTTTTTAAAATATTCTGATACCGTGCTTTTTCCTGCACCGCTGGGACCTGTGATACCGATAATCTTTTTCATACTAATCCCTCTTTATAAATCCTGAAAGACGACCTGCACACAGGATATGAGCATCCCGTGCCACATTCCATTCTCCCTTGTCTCTTCTGTAATCAAACTGCTTTGTAAACCCGTGAACCTGTTCTTTTTCGTGCTCAAGCACTTTTATCTCAAGGGCATAGAGTTCTTTTGCAAAAGTTTCTCTTTTTCCCGCACTTACACCCATAAGTGCATTCATAAGACTATGCAAATGATGAATACATACGCCCTTACCTGATAAGAACTTCTCCCTGAAATCAGGCTCTTTTCCATAAAGATACCAGAAAGTGTTACAGAATTTATCCATGGTTTTTTCTATTCTTTCACATATAAGGCAAGTAGATGCAAGATTATCACTCACATCACGAAAATCTTCAGAAAAAGATTTTCCCTTTTTGAAAATTCCGCTTTTTTTTGTGGGATCAAGGGCTTTTAATTTCTTTAAAACCTCATCGCAACGGGTGTCGTTTACCAATGCCAGGGGCAACGCTTTCTGGGCGTTTACCATGATTTTGGCATGATGACGGCAATAGCCTTTTTCGTTTGAAAGCATACGAAAATCAGGCTCCATCATAGCCGCACCCAGGGCGTATTCTATCTGTTCATGCTCTAATTTTTCTTCAAGAAAACAGAACATACATGGTGTATCTTCTTCCATTGCATCAGTTAAAGGAATCGTGTAAATAGATTCTACCATTTCATTCTCCTAAATCAGTGAAATCTGTTCTCCTGCCAGGTCATCTTCTTTTAAGTACGCACCTCTGGCGGGAATATTCTTTGTTCTGTAATAGTCAAAATCAGTAAATGCCACTTCATCAAGTGTGCAGATTTTCTTTAATATACTTCCCTTTTTGGGAGTGAGTACTGCTACACCCTGTGTACTTCTTGTGGACTTCTCTGCAATTTTTGCAGTGTTGAATATAAGTATCTTGTTAATGCTTGAGAATGCTACAAGCTCGCAGTCCACATCAATCTTTCTCATATCGGTAAGACGAACTTTGTCGCTGTATGCACCCATAAGCTTTTTACGGTTTGTCTTTGTTTCGTAGCTTGACATAGGAACTTTTGCGATTTTTCCGTTTTCAAAGGCAAATAGCATATAACCCTTGTAATCAGATGTCACAACCATATAAAGTATGCTCTCGCCCTCATCAAGACCTAAAATATTGGGTAAGAATTCACCTAAATCACTTGCCTTGCAGGTGGGAATATCATTGATTCGCATCTTGTAAACATTTGATTTGTCACTGAAGAACAACGCATCATCACGGTTACTGCATTCCACATCACATACGAATCTGTCGTCTTCCTTGAGCTTGTGAACATTGCTTGCACGCAAAGATGCAAGTGTTACTTTCTTCACATAGTTCTGCTCTGTGAAGTACATTCTTACTGTGTAATCTTCAACCTCTGTCTCTGTCTTTTCTTCTATTACTTCAGACGCCTCAATTATCTGCGTCATTCGGGGTTTTCCATATTTTTTGGAAATTTCGGTAAGCTGTTTTATGATTACTTTTTTGATAGCAAGATTACTTGAGAGAGTTTTGCTTATATCTGCAATTTCAGCACGAAGATCCTTGATGTCAGCAAGACGCTTTAAGATGTACTCTTTGTTCAGGTTACGGAGCTTGATTTCTGCCACAAACTCTGCCTGAATCATATCAATACCAAAGCCATCCATAAGATTGGGAATAACCATTGCATCTTCTTCGGTGTTACGGATGATGGCGATAGCTTTATCTATATCAACCAAAATCTTCTCAAGTCCCAAAAGCAAATGGAGTCTGTGGTTTTTCTTATCCAGATCAAAGTTTAAAGATCTTCTCACACAATCCATTCTAAACTTTGTCCACTCGGACAAAATTTCACGAATACCCATAACGCGAGGACTACCGTCAACTAAGATGTTAAAGTTGCAACCAAAAGAATCTTCCAAAGGTGTATGACGGAAAAGTTTTGCCATAAGCTTTTCCACATCTGTTCCACGCTTTAAATCTATGGTGATTTTAAGACCCTTTTTATCCGTTTCGTCACGAACATCTGATATTTCTTTTGCTTTTCCCTGCTTTACGAGTTCAATGATTTTATCAATAATTGCTTCAATGGTAGTTGAATAAGGAATTTCAGTAACTTCTATACAGTTATTTTTCTTGTCGTAGTTATATGTTGCACGCACTTTAACGCTGCCTCTGCCTGTTTCGAAAATACTACGGATTGCAGCTTCATCGTATATAAGCTGACCACCAGTAGAAAAGTCAGGTGCAGAAAGGTAAGGCATAAGATCTGCTTTTTCATTTTTTAGGAATTCAATCTCTGCAGCACATACTTCAGACAGATTGAAACTACAGATATTTGACGCCATACCAACGGCAATACCCATATTTGCATTTACTAAAATGTTGGGGAATGTGGTAGGCAGGAGCGCAGGCTCTTTCATTGTTCCGTCGTAGTTATCCACCATATCAACGGTGTCAGAATCTATATCTTTGAAGATTTCTGCACAGATGTTGCCAAGCTTTGCTTCTGTATAACGGGATGCAGCAAAAGCCATATCTCTCGACTGATGCATACCAAAGTTACCCTTTGATTCTACAAAAGGATGAAGGAGAGCTCCGTGGTCGCGAGTGAGTCTGACCATAGTTTCATATATTGCCATATCGCCGTGGGGATTTAACTTCATAGTCTGACCTACAACGTTTGCAGACTTGGTTTTTTCCCCTGTCAAAAGTCCCATCTTATACATGGTATAAAGGAGCTTTCTGTGAGAGGGCTTAAACCCGTCAATTTCAGGAATCGCACGGGAGATAATTACGCTCATGGCATAGGGCATATAATTGGTTTCAAGTGCTTCTACTACGCTCTGATCCATATAAAAGTCATTCATTATATCAATACCTTTCGAAAGTATAATTTTACAGAATATTCCTAGTGTATATTATATCACAAATATGCGTTTAATGCAAATAAAAAGGCGCACATTTTTTCATAAATGTACGCCTTTTTTCTTTAATCTAATTCCTTCTGTCCAGTATACAATTCATAGTACCTGCCTTTTTGTTCCAAAAGCTCTTCATGAGTGCCTCGCTCGATAATTTCACCGTGCTCCAATACCATAATTGCATTGGCGTTTCTTACGGTTGAAAGGCGATGTGCAATGACAAAAGTCGTTCTGTTTTGCATAAGTCTGTCCATACCGCGCTCAATGTGCTTTTCTGTTCTTGTATCAACGGAGCTTGTAGCTTCATCAAGTACCAAAATCGGAGCTTTTGAAAGAGCTGCTCTTGCAATGTTCAAGAGCTGTCTTTGACCTTGAGAAAGATTAGTGCCGTCGCCACGGATTACTGTATTGTAACCATCTGACAATCTCATTATAAATGAATGTGCAGATGCTACACGGGCAGCTTCAATTACCTCTTCATCCGTAGCATCTAACCTTCCGTAACGGATGTTCTCCATAATTGTTCCCGTAAAAAGATGTGTATCCTGCAAAACCATAGCGATATTTTTTCGTAAAAACTCACGACTGTAATCCGTTATTTCGATTCCATCGATTGTGATTTTACCTTCCTGTATATCGTAGAATCTGTTCAAAAGATTTGTAACCGTAGTCTTGCCTGCGCCCGTAGAACCTACAAATGCAATCTTCTGTCCTGCGTGTGCCCAGAGTGACAAATCCTTTAATACAACCTTGTCAGGATTATAACCAAATGTAACATTTTCAAAAACAATGTCGCCAACGATATTTTTGTTATCTATCGCACCTGTTTTATCTTCTGGTTCAGGTTCTTTATCAATAATATCGAATACTCGCTCTGCCCCAGCAAGTGCTGAAAACACAGTTGACATCTGCATTGATATTTCGTTTATGGGCTGCGAGAACTGGCGGGAATATGTGGCAAATACTGTAAGTCCTCCGATATCAAATCCTCTGAGCAAACACAAAAGTCCGCCCACACCTGTGGTCACTGCATAACACACCTGACTTATATTTCCCATAATAGGTCCCATCACGCCGCCGAAGAATTGCGCTTTCATTTGTTTGTCTCTTAAGTCGTGATTAAGGAGGTTGAACTCTTCTTCGCAATCTTCTTCGTGAGAAAACGCCTTTACTACTTTTTGACCTGTTACAGTTTCTTCTATATAACCGTTTAACGCACCTAAAGACGCCTGCTGGTCTTTATAATGCTTTCTGCTGAACTTACCGATTACTGCAGCACCCTTTACAAAAACAGGCACAAACAAAACAGTCACCAGAGTCAACCAGATATTTGTATAAATCATCATAGCAAGTGTGCCAACCAAAGACACAGCACCTAAAATTATACTTGTGACTGCCGTATCCAACATCATGCCCACATTGTCCACATCATTTGAAAAACGACTCATTATTTCTCCCTTACTGTTAGAATCATAGAATCTTACAGGGAGTTTCTGCACCTTTTCAAATAAATCGTTTCTTATATCTTCGATTGCCGACCTTGAAACTATAAGCATGAACCGTCTTTGCATATATTCTGCAACCACACAGATAAGGTACACCGATAGCAACACTAAAAGAGCATATAAAAATCCTTCTAATCTGCCTTTTGCGATGTAATTGTTTATGATCGGTCTTAACATATAAGAGCCTGCAATATTTGTCACAGAGCGCAAAATTACAAGAGCTAGCGCCACAAATAATTTACCCTTATGTCTTTTTACATAAGATGCAAGCCGCATTACCACTTCTTTTGTCTTTTTGGGTTTTCCTTCGCCCATAGCACGGGCGCGTCCTCTTGGTCCACCGTGACCCTGAGGTGCAGGGAATGAGCCCTGATATTTATTATACTGCTTTTTTAAAGCATCGAGACTTCTTGCTGCCATTACTTTTCAGCCCCCTTTTCTTCGTTCTGGGAGTAGAAAATTTCCTGGTATTCTTCGCAACTTTCAAGAAGCTCGTCGTGTGTGCCTATACCTGTAATTTTGCCTTCATTCATTACTACAATCTTATCAGCATCACACACAGAAGAAATTCTCTGGGCAATAATTATCTTTGTCATATCAGGCAATTTTTCAGAAAAAGCCGCCTTTATTTTCGCTTCAGTTGCGGTATCAACTGCACTTGTACTATCGTCCAAAATCAATATCTTCGGTCTTTTAACCAAGGCTCTTGCGATACAGAGTCTCTGCTTCTGTCCGCCCGAAAGATTTGCTCCGCCCTGACCGAGTTCGGTGTCGTATTTATCGGCAAATCCTTTTATAAACATATCCGCCTGGGCAAAATCAGCAAATTCACAGATTTCATCGAAACTTGCCCCATCATTTCCCCAGAGAATGTTGTCATAAATCGTACCTGAAAACAGTACGTTTTTTTGCAACACCATACCGATTCCATGGCGAAGATTTTTAAGACTGTAATCACGAACATCTACACCGTCAACCAAAACCTCGCCTGCATCTATATCATAAAATCTTGGAATAAGCGAAATCAAAGTTGTCTTTCCACAACCGGTAGAGCCGATAATACCTACAGTTTCACCAGGCAAAATCTCAAAACTAATATCTTCTAAAACTGCATCTTCACTGTTTTTATAATATCTGAAACTTACATTTTTAAATTCTATTTTACCGTCATTTATTGTTTTGTCTTTTTCACGGGCATCGTTGTCATTAAGATCAGGAACTTCGTCTAAAACTTCCGAAATACGCTTTGATGAAGCGAGTGCACGGGAACTTGAAATAAAAATCATTACAAACATCATCAAAGAAAAAAGAATCTGTGTGACATAAGTAATAAATGCAGTCAGATCGCCGACCAAAAGTCCTCCCGATACTACCTGATTTCCGCCTACCCACAACACGATAACCGTGGTGATATGCATAAACAACATAACCAGAGGATGCATAATCAGAACTACCTGCATAGCGCGAAGAGCCGCATCTTTCAGATCACGGTTTGCATTATAGAACTTTTCTTTCTGATAATCTTCTCTTACAAAAGACTTCACAACTCTCACATTTGAAAGGTTTTCCTGAACTTCTGTGTTTAAAGAGTCGATTTTTTTCTGCATAATGGAAAACCTGGGAAAACCAATTCTTACAATACAAAAAATTCCTATTGCCACCACAGGTATGATAACCGCAAAAACTATCGATAAAGACGGGCTTAAGATTATAGCCATAATCAACGCACCAATCAACATACCTGGCGAGCGCAAAAACATACGCAGTAACATGTTTACAAAATTCTGTAATTGGGTCACATCGTTTGTCAGTCTTGTTACCAAAGAACCCGTTTCAAATTTATCTACATTGGCAAAAGAAAAGCTTTGAATTTTTTTGTATATATCTTCTCTTAAATCCCCTGCGAAATTAACAGCAGCTTTAGCACCGAAGTACGCACCACCTACGCCGCCTGCCATCATCAAAAGCGCCGTCACAATCATAAGACCGCATATACCGACTATGTACATAGCACTCATATCACTATTTACTCCATTTATGATAGAACCAAAAAATTTAGGCATCAGAACTTCGCCGATAACCTCGATTATCATACATAAAGGACCGAGAATAAAATATTTTTTGTAGGGTTTTACATATTTTAACCAGCGTTTCAAAAAATTCCCTCCTGACTTTTAAAAAAGTGCCATTTTCAGAAACAAAAATGGCGCTTTTTCCCTTTGATTTAATTATACTATTGTATGAATTTTTCGTCAACCGCTTTCACAAAATGTTTACATTACTAAAAGATATTTTTTCCTTCCTTAATCTGTTCTTCACTTTTGTCAGACACGGCAGGCGAGCCATAAAAATCATAAACTTCACGATAAGCTTCAAGTTCTTCATCCGTTGCCATATGAGTAATCAAGCCCGTGCACTCCGTCATAGAACTGGCATTGCCAAATGCGAATTTATCAAATTCAGGCGGTCTTTTTTTCATGTTTTTCTTTTTCATTTTCACACCCCTCAATTATTTTTTACAAGTAAGCTCAAATTATTTGATTTTTTTATTTTTCTATGTTACAATATTTACATAGAGTTTCCCGAAAGGATGAAAAAAATGGAAGAAAATAAAAAAATCGACGAAAAAATAGAATACGAAGAAGTAAAAAAACTTCCTATCGGTGCATTTATTGCAATTGGTGTTGCTTTCGGACTTGCAGGAGGATTTACTGTAGGAAATGCCTTTGCCGGCACATTCAACATTGAACACGGTTTTGCAATCGGTATGGGATTAACCCTTATCGCCGGTGCTATCGGCGGACTGATACTCGGAATTATAAATAAGAAAAAATAAGAAAAAGCAAAAAAATCCCATCGCGCAGGCGATGGGATTTTATCTTTTTAATTATTTCTTGTCTCTTAAGAACCAGGGAATTTCAACTTCAGCAGGAGCTGATGCCTGAGGTTTTTCAGTAGCTGTGGGTCTCTGTGTCATAGCACCGCCTGTGTAGGGACGAGCGCCCATAGCAGGGAAAGGTTTAACAGGACCGGGAGCCGCTGTGTTGTAAACACCTTCAAAACCTGTAGCAATAACTGTGATAGAAACTTCGTCTTTCATATCGGGGTCAATCATTACACCGAAGATGATATTAGCGTTAGGATCAACAGCATCTGAAACGAGGCTTGCAGCATTGTTTGCTTCAAAGAGGCTGAGGTCAGGACCGCCTGTGATGTTAATTAAGATACCACGAGCACCGTCGATTGTTGTTTCGAGCAAGGGGCTTGAAATCGCCATCTTAACTGCATCTTCTGCACGTTTTTCGCCTGAAGCACGGCCAACGCCCATGTGAGCAACGCCTGTATTCTTCATAATTGTAACAACGTCAGCAAAGTCAAGGTTAATGAGTGCATTACCTGTGATAAGGTCAGAAATACCTTTTACGCCCTGAAGTAAAACTTCGTCAGCCATTTTGAATGCATCCATAACTGTTGTATGCTGATTTGAAATCTGCATAAGTCTGTCATTGGGGATTGTAACGATAGCGTCAACACATTCTTTTAATGATGCGATACCTTCGTCTGCACGGTTAGCTCTCTGCTTACCTTCGAAGATGAAGGGCTTTGTAACGATACCGAGTGTTAAGATACCCATATCTTTACCAATCTGTGCAACAACGGGAGCTGCACCTGTACCTGTACCGCCGCCCATACCTGCTGTAACGAATACCATATCGCTACCGCTGATTGCCTGAGCAATTTCGTCATAGCTTTCTTCAGCTGCTTTAGCACCAACTTCGGGGTTAGCACCTGCGCCGAGACCTTTTGTAAGTTTTTCACCAATCTGGATTTTCTGATTTGCCTGTGATGATAAAAGTGCCTGTTTGTCAGTGTTTACAGAAACGAATTCAACGCCAGATAAACCTGCATCG
This sequence comes from Congzhengia sp., assembly GCA_045657065.1. Classification (GTDB taxonomy): domain Bacteria; phylum Bacillota; class Clostridia; order UBA1381; family UBA9506; genus Congzhengia. Next base: position 12,899 of record JAZOSI010000137.1, read on the forward strand.
ATCATTCTGTTAACAGCATTGTTACCGCCGCCGCCGACACCAATAACTTTAATCTGAGCAAAACCTGCTCCGCCATTATCAAAATCAAACACTTGTTTTTCCTCCTCTTTTGTATGTAATCTGTCTGTTTAATTTTTTACTTTTCACTCTTATATGCACACAATTTTACACATATAATTTTAGTTATAGTTCATTATACCAAAATTATCTGAAAATTACAAGTGTAATTTCAAATTTTTTTGCAAAAAAGTCATATTTTTACCATTTTTCTACCTTAATAATGACAAGTAAAACTATTATTCTTCTTTTTCCTCTGTTTTCTCTTCTTTATTTTCTTCTGTTTCACCTGTCAACTGTTTGAGAAGTCCGCCGTCTTCACGAAGGATTTTTATGTTTTCGTACTCTTCCTCGGTGTATTCACCAAAATATCCCTTATCTGTTGTCAGGTCAAGATAACTTCTTTCAGTCTGCTTTATCTGGGGAATTATGGCATCGAGCATTTTGATTTTTCGCATCAGACCCTCTATGCTGTCAATAGCACCGAATGTCACCCTCATACCTGAACGCATAATCATCATAAAGTTTGATGGGTCTTTTACATCAAACTCATCAATCTGCAACCAATAATCACTCTTATAGAAGCACTTTATATATTCAACATTCACATCAGAAATTTCAGGATTTTTTACTTTTATAAACTGTGCAGGTTCTGCACTTTTTATTTCGATACCTTTTACTATAGGCACAGGAATCTGGGTTACGTTATCAGTTTTCTGCAGAACTCTGCCCTCAATAGTAGTAACTATAAATTCAGTAGGTGTATCGTAAATCAAATCAGCATTTGATTCTTTGATTACTATATTTACTTTAGCAGGAAACTTCCTCTTTATTTCTGCGTCTTCCACATAAGAGATTTCTTCCAGTGCGTTTTCTGCTTTTTGTGTATTTATTCTAAAAATGTTTTCGCCTTTTTTGATGCCGCTTGTGCCGATAATATCTGCTGCTGCAACATTGAGATTTCCTGTTACTGAAATTTCAGTCACACCAAAAATCGGCGTAAAAAGGCATACGCAAAGTATCACCACAACTCCCAAAACACAAAGAGATGTGATTCTTCTTGCGCGTATTTTCTTTTTGTACTTTTCATTGCTGGTCAGATTTTTCTTTGGCATTTATACATTCACTCCTCATACGCAATGTCTGCACCGATTGATTTTAAGTTTTCTTCTATATTTTCATATCCCCGATAAATGTAATGGGGTGAATTGATTTCTGTTTTACCGTTGGCCGCAAGCCCCGCAATAATCAGAGCTGCACCGCCACGCAGGTCTGCTGCCGTAACACAGGCTCCTGACAGTTTTTCCACGCCCTGCACTACTGCGACACGATTATTTACATCTATTTTTGCTCCCATTCGAAGCAACTCTGCTGCCACATTAAAGCGGCTTTCAAATATAGTTTCTGTAATTATCGTGGTTCCCCGACTTTTTGAAAGCATCGCCAGAAAAGGCGACTGTGCATCTGTGGGAAACCCCGGGTACGGCATTGTTTTTATGGCATTTGCGCCTTTGAGAAATTCAGGCGATTTCAAGGTAATACTGGTATCGCTCTTTTCTATTTTGCAACCGCAATCAGAAAGCACCGCCAAAGGCGCCGAAATATGCTCGGGGCAAACTCCAGTCACCGTCACTTCTCCGCCTGTGGCTGCTGCCGCGCAAAGATACGTCGTCGCCACAATTCTGTCCGGCATAACCTTATAGTTTGCAGGCGTGAGTTTATCTTTTCCGCAAACAGTAATTGTAGATGTGCCGGCTCCACGGATTTCGGCTCCCATTTCATTCAAAAAATTAGCCAGGTCTTCTATTTCAGGTTCACGGGCAGCATTGTGAATAACTGTCACGCCCAAAGTTTTTACCGCCGCAAGCATTATATTTTCCGTTGCACCTACACTTGGAATATCAAGATGCAATTCCGCTGCCTTTAAATTTTCTCCGTTACAAATGAGATAGCCGTGCTCCTCACGAATATCTGCTCCCAACTCTTTCAGAGCTTTTATATGTAAATCAATAGGCCTCGGACCAAGCTCACATCCGCCGGGGGATGAGATTTTTGCCGTTTTGTTACGGGCAAGTACAGCCCCCATAAAAATCACCGAAGATCTGAGTTTTCGCATAAGCCTTTCGGGGATATAGCTTTTAAGTTCTCCCCTTGTATCTATAATTAAAGTGTCATTTTCTCTTTTGACCTTTGCTCCCAGTTCTTCCAATATCTCAATAGTTGTCAAAACATCAGAAAGTTCGGGACAGTTTTCTACAATATGTACTCCTCCCGTTACAACCGTTGCGGCAAGTATGGGGAGAACTGCGTTTTTTGCACCGTGTACCCGCACTGTTCCACGCAGGGGCTTTCCGCCCGAGATAACAATTTTTCCCAAAACGCGCACCTCCTTGATAAAATTCATTACCATATTATGCGCATTTTAGCTTTTAGTTACTTTGTGGCAAGTTTTGCTACAATATCGCAAATTCTCTTTGTGCCGTCTGCGATTGCCATTGCTTTTGCCTTTTGCGACATTTCATCAAGCTTTTGACGATTTTTAAGCAATTCATTCACCGTTTCGGAAACGCTAACTTTATCGAGATCTCTTTCAGGAATCATAATTGCTCCACCGCGACTTGCAACAGAGTTTGCATTAAACTCCTGATGGTTATGAGTTACATTAGGCGAAGGAATTAAAATAGCAGCCCTGCCCAGAGCACAAAGTTCACTCACAGTTACAGCGCCGGAGCGCGAAACAATTAGGTCTGCTGCAGGCAGAACTTCATTCATATTATAAATATAAGGTACAACCTCAATATTTTTTCCTAACTTTTCTTTATTGAGTGCGCCCATTACTTCATCGTAAAAACGCTCACCTGTACCACCTAGAATCTTTACATTTTCTGCATCTATATTATTTACTATATCAACCAGAGCGTTGTTTATTGTGCGTGCTCCCAAAGAGCCACCCACAGTTACGATAAAGGTTTCGTCTCCTATTCCAAGTTTTTCCCTTGCATCAGAATATGACAAATCAAAAAGATTTTCTCTTAAGGGATTACCCGTGAGCACACATTTTTTTCTTACTTTTTCTGATACATACTCATTCATATCCGAAAAAGCAGTAGCAACGCAGTCAACATACCCTGCCGCCATTTTTACTGTTACACCGGGAAAAACGTTCTGTTCGTGGACAATCGTTGGAATTTTTAAACTGTGAGCAGCATAAAGAACGGGTGCACAAACATATCCGCCCGTTCCTACAACAACATCAGGTTTAAATTCTTTTATTATTTTTTTAGCTTTTTTAATCGCTGTTACATACTTTGCCAAAACTTTGAAGTTTTGAAGCGTCAATTTTCTTATAAGACCCAGAACTTCAATATATCGGATAGCAAAACCCTCTTTTTGTACAAGATCGTCTTCCATACCGCCGCACCTTCCGATAAAGAGAATTTCTGCATTATATTCATTTTTCATTCTTTTTGCGATGGCAATGGCAGGATTTATATGACCTGCAGTACCGCCGCCGGAAACTAATATTTTCATAAAAATCCCTCTATTTTTTAAATAATGATTTGCCGCCTGAAGATACATTCAGTACAATTCCCATCTCTGCCATCAAAACAACAAGTGCAGAACCACCTGACGAGAAGAACGGCATAGGCACGCCCGTAGCAGGAATAAGATTTGTCACAACGGCAATGTTTAAGAATACCTGAACTCCTATTAATGACATTATACCCATTACCAAAAGTGCTCCAAAAGCATCTTTTGCGTCCAGTGCTATCTTTATTCCTCTCCATATCAAAAACGCAAACAATGCGATTATTGCAATAGCACCCAGAAGACCTAACTCTTCACACACTATAGCAAAAATCGTATCATTCTGGGGTTCTGATACATACATATATTTCTGTCTTGAATTACCAAATCCAAGACCAAAAAGTCCGCCCGAACCAATAGCATAAAGACACTGTGCTATCTGCCATCCTGTAGTTTTATAAACCGCAGGATCAAAGGGGTCAAACCACGCTGTAATTCGCGCAGAACGATAAGATTCGCTGAATGCAATTATAACGATACCTACTACTACCAATGGTAAAAGATACAGAAAATATCTTATGGGAAATCCACCTGCAAGAAGCATTATTGCCACTACGCAACCCATAATAAGAAACGCACTGAAATGCGGTTCAATTACAACAAGTCCCAGAACTGCTGCCACAGGCAACATAGTAATAACAACATATTTCAGATTTTTCATTTTTTCTTTCGCATTGGCAAAAACATTCGCGCAATACATAATTACACCGAGCTTTGCAACCTCTGACGGCTGAATAGTCGTAAATCCCAGAGGTATCCAGCGCCTTGCACCCTGACGGGCAGGCATAAATAAAACTATTACCAACGCAACAAAAACAACAATCATAATGGGTTTTAGCCATATTTTATACTGCTTATACGGAATTACTTTTGCAGTGACAAACATAGCCAACGCGCCAAGTATCGCAAAGATTGCCTGGCTTCTTATGTATTTCAGTCCATCGTTATCACGGTAGTTTGCATCTGGATAACTGGCAGAAAACAACATAATAAGTCCGATGACAACAATCATAATAACAGTTGTCAGAAAAATTCTGTCGATACCGTTACTTTTTTGGGCCACACGCTCACTGATGTCGTATTTAGTTTTTTTAGCATGTGCTCGTGTTACCATAACGGCACCTCCTGATTAAAAGAATAAATAATAACTTATTATACAAAGGACCACAGTTGTCAGCGAGAACAAAAGGTCTATCTGACGCTCGTTAAGTCCACACATTTCAAAATGATGATGAATAGGACTCATTTTAAAGATTCTTTTGCCTGTTAATTTAAATGATGCAACCTGTAAAATTACAGATAATGTTTCCATTAAGTATACGCCGCCTGCAACAATTAAAATCAGGGGAAGCTTAAGCATTATAGCACCAAACGCTACACATCCGCCCAAGAACAACGAACCTGTGTCCCCCATAAATATCTTTGCAGGATTTGCGTTAAAGAACAAAAACCCAAGACAGGCAGCGGATGTAATTGCCATAAATACACACACGCCCATATTTCTGAGCTTATATGCACAAACGGCTAAAAATGCCGATACTATCATTGTAACAGAAGACGCAAGACCATCTACACCGTCGTTTAGGTTTACACTGTTTACAACTGCAAGCAAAACAAACACTATCAAAAATACAGTAAATATACCAAGATCAACATGTACTTTTATAAAAGGAATTATGATTTCGGTATCAATAATTCCTGCATAAATAGCAAATACAGTAACTATAACCGAAACAACCAACTGGCCTGAAAATTTCTGTATTGATGTAAGACCCAGGTTTCTTTTCTTTACTACTTTTATGTAGTCGTCGGTAAAGCCTACAATTCCAAAGAGTAATGATCCCAATGCAAGACACAAAACTAAAGACGCATCTATTTTAAATACAATCCCTGACAAAATCGTAGCCACAACAACAGCTATTGCAATAGCTATACCGCCCATAGTGGGTGTTCCGCTTTTTTTCGCGTGCCACGCGGGACCTTCTTCTCTTATTTCCTGACCGAATTTCAGTCTTCTTAAAACGGGTATCAACACAGGAACCAAAACTGCACAAACCAACAATGAAATTCCTGCACCAAAAAGTACTGCACCTGCCAAATAAATCAGCTCCCTTATCAATGGGTAAAATTAAAAATTATTTTTCAAAAATTCAGTTACACGCTCCAACTTCATAGCTCGTGAACCTTTTACCAAAATTACATCGTTTTGTTTTATAAAATCCGAAAGCAAGGGATAAAGTTCCTCTGCTTCGTCAACCGACACCACAAATTCAGAATCCATACCGCACTGGCAAGCGCCCTCTGCGATATGTCGGGCATGATTACCTACTGTAACCAGAACTTCCACGCCTGACTTTACTACATCAGCTCCTAAATCATAGTGGGCTTTGTAACTGTACTCGCCCAAAGCCTTAATGTCGCCTAAAATCGCAACCCGACGATCTTCGTATTTAGAAAGTACCGAAAGTGCTGCCCTTACCGAGTCGGGCGCTGCATTGTAGCAATCGTTTATTATTGTTATATCACCGTCGGTTATAACATCCATACGCATTTTTGTAACGGAAAAATCTGCCAACGCCGAAACTATTTCTTTTGAAGGTATAGATAGTGCAATGCCAACTGCCATTGCAAGCATCGCATTTATAACATTGTGTTCACCGGGTACGGGAAGAGTCACTTTCATTTCCTTGCCTATACCTTTTGCGGTAAATGACACATTGTCCTTGGTAGAAACTATATCATACGCCACAATATCAGCATTTTTATTCTGTATGCCAACAGTGATTACTTTTTGCTTGATTTCTCCTTTGTGAGCCATAAGGATTTTATCGTCACCGTTTAAAACAACAGTTCCTGATTCACGGGTATTGCCAAAAATCTCAGCTTTTGCACGGTAGATATTTTCCTGTGAACCAAGACGCTCAATATGAGACATCCCGATATTTGTGATGACCGAAACCATAGGCTTCACCATTCGGGAAAGTCTATGAATTTCGCCCGGATTATCCATACCCATTTCTATGACTGCTGCCTCAATGCTTTCATCTGCACGAAAAACAGTCAGAGGAACACCTAATTCGTTATTTAAGTTGCCCTCGTTTTTTAATGTCTTAAACATTTTAGACACAACAGAATATGTCATATCGCGGGTTGTGGTTTTTCCTACACTACCCGTTAGACCAACTACGGGAATCATAAGCTTTTTCATAACAGCACGTGCAATTTTACCGAGTGCCGAAACAGTATCATCAACCAGTATTACCGTACCCGAAGCCTCTATTTCTTTTTCAGAAATAACACATACTGCGCCATTTCTAAAAACATCATCTATATAATTATGACCATCTGTGCGCTCACCACAGATAGCGGCAAACAAGCTTCCTACCTCTACATTACGGCTGTCGGTTGTAATGTCTGTAACCACACCCGATGCATCACCGCAGAGGAGACGACCGCCCGTTATCTCTATGATTTCCGATACTTTAAAAGGTAACATAATCCACCTCTTACTGTCTGATTTCCTTTAAACAATCTTCTATAATTTCTCTCTCATCAAAGTGAGTTTTTTCTTTTCCTATAATCTGATAGGTTTCGTGACCTTTACCTGCTAAAATTATACAGTCACCACGATTAGCATTCGACAGCGCAAACTTAATAGCCTCGCGTCTGTTTTCAATTACAGTATACTCACAGTCGCATTCTTTTACACCAACCATAATGTCTTCTATAATAGCGGTAGGATTTTCTGTTCTCGGGTTATCTGATGTAACAATACAATAATCAGAAAGCGTCGCTGCCACTTTCCCCATAATGGGACGCTTTGTTCTGTCACGATCACCACCGCAACCAAAAAGTGTAATCACTCTACCCTCACAGAATTCTTTAACTGTGGAAATGATATTCTCGAGTCCATCTGGAGTGTGAGCATAATCTATAATTACTGTGTAATCTGTCTGTGTATAAACGGTTTCGCATCTTCCCATAACACCTTTTGCAAAGGTGAGTGCCTCAATCGCACGCTCAATAGGAATACCCAATGAGATAACCACACCCAAAGCAGTCAGGGCATTATATACAGAAAATTTTCCGGGAATGCCAAGACGAACCTTGTAACTTTTTCCAAGATAATCAATATCAAAAATTACACCGCGGGCAGAAATTTTAATGTCGCTTGCTACGATGTTGGCACCGTTTTCAACGCCGTAAGTCAACACAGGACATTCTGCATTTTGTGCATACTCTTTTCCCGCCTCATCGTCAGTATTTATAACGCCACAAGCACTTTGCAAAAACAATTTGCCCTTGGCATTTTTATAGTTTTCCATAGTTTTGTGAAAATCAAGATGATCCTGAGTAAGATTTGTAAACGCCCCCACAGAAAACTCAATTCCCCATACGCGACATAATTCCAAAGAGTGTGACGAAACCTCCATCACAACATATTCTACGGATTCTTTAACCATTTCAGAAAACAATTCAAAAAGCTCGTATGACTCAGGAGTTGTACGCTCTGTAGGTAAAATTCTTCCGTTTATAATATTTGCATTTGTGCCGATTAAGGCTACACGCTTTTCTTCAAATTCAAGAATTGATTTTATCAAGGTTGTAACGGTTGTTTTACCGTTTGTACCTGTTACACCGATGACTTTTAGTTTCTTTTCGGGATGATCGAAAAAGTTCGCAGAAAGTCCAGCCAACGCTTTTCTTGTGTCATCAAAATACAAAACTGTGATATTTTCGGGGATTTCAGGTAAATCACTTCCGTTTTGCACGGCAATCGCCACAGCACCTGAGACAATCGCCTTTTCTATATATTTATGACCGTCCGTTTCAAAGCCCACAATACACACAAACAAAGCGTTTTCGGTTACTTTACGGGAATCATAACAAATTTTTTCTATATTTATTTCAGTGTTACCTGAAATTTTTGTAACTGCAACACCTTCTGTGAGGTTTGAAAGTTTCATGCTTTTTTCTCCTTGTTTTAGTTTGCGCTGCCCTCTACATCCTGGAATCTGAACTCAACCTGAACTACTGTTCCCTGGGGTACTGATTCGCCTGCTGCAGGGGTTTGTTTTTCTGCTATGGTGCTTTCTGAAGTAGAACCCGTTGCACCTGCACCTACAATGCTTAAGTTAAGACCGCTTGATGAGAGAGTTGATTTTACTCTTGATAACGACTTTCCTATGATGTTAGGAACTGTTACCATACGGTTTTCAGAATCGTCTGTGTATAATACCACAACCGAACCACTGTTTACGGTAGATGCTGATGATGGCATCTGGCGTGTAACTTTTTCTCCGCCGCCTATGATTGTGTATTTTAATCCTGAATCTGTGATTCTTTTCTTTGCTATTGCCACATCAAGTCCTGTAACATCAGGCACATGAACATCTATTGTTGTTTTTTCTGTTTCTGTGTACTGAGGCTCAACGCCTAAATACTTCAACGTATCTTCCAATATTCTACCAACGGCAGGAGCTGCAATCTGTCCGCCGTAATAACCGCCCACAGGCTCGTCAATAACTACCAGACACGCAACTTTCGGGTCATTTGCAGGAGCAAATCCAACGAAAGACGCCGTGTATTTATGACTTCCACGGGGAAGTTTTTCTGATGTACCGGTTTTACCAGCTACACGAAAACCTTTTATATAAGCATTCTGACCCGAACCGTTTGCAACTGCATTTTCCAGAAGTTCACACACGGTTTCTGATGTCTGCTTTGATACTATTTTACGCACAACGGTAGGCTCTACCTTTTTTACAACTGTACCGTTTTCGTCTGTAAACTGTTTTACCAAATGGGGTTTCATAAGGTCGCCGCCGTTAGCAATGGCAGAAACCGCAGTAATCAGCTGCAAGGGTGTGATTTTCGGTCCCTGACCGAAAGATGCTGTTGCAAGTTCAACTATATTGAACTGTTCGTCGTTATAGAATACACCACTTGCCTCACCGGGGAGGTCAAATCCTGTTTTGTCACGGAAACCGAACGCTTCAAAATACTTTTTGAAAGCATTTATTCCAACTCTCTGACCAACTTCGATAAATACAGGGTTGCAGGAGTTTTTAACACCATCGCGGAAAGTCTGTGCGCCGTGACCTGCACGCTCTGCACAGTGAATTTCTCTGTCTTCAACAACCTTTACACCCGAACAGAAGAAATGATCTTCAGGTGTTATGACACCCTCTTCAAATGCCATTGACATAGTCATAATTTTAAAGCACGAACCAGGTTCGTATGAGTCAACAACAGCTTTATTTCTCCACATTTTATTGCGGGCTGCCGCAACTACTTTGTTGTATTCCTCGTCTGTTTCCAAAGTCTCAAGATAATCTAAAACACTTTGATCCATAATTTGATTAGGATTGTTAAGATCATAATTTGGCATTGTTGCCATAGCAAGAATCTCTGCCGTTTCAACATCCATTACGATGCAGGCAGCACCTTCTTTTGCCTGGGCTTCTTTATAAGCATTTTCAAGATGTTTTTCTGCAAAATGCTGAATTGTCTCGTCAATAGTAAGTACAACATTCAAGCCTTTTTCGGAATCTATATGTCTTTCTTCCTGGAAAGGCATATCAGTACCGTGGGCATTTTTAAGTGTTACAACACGACCGGGAACACCGGAAAGCTCATCGTCATAAACCATTTCAATACCGCCAAGGCCCTGATTGTCCTTACCTACATAACCTATAACGTGAGATGCAAAAGTTCCCAACGGATAATATCTTTTCGTATCTTCTTTGAAATATACGCCTTTGAAATCAAGTGCTCTTACTTCGTCTGCAATTTCTGTTTCAACTTTAGACGCAATCTCAACATCAGCAAGAGGAATTCCTTCGCTGTTGGTCTTTGTAAGCTTTTTCTTTAATTCTTCTTTGTCAAGTTCCAGGACTTCGGAAAGCTTAGTTGCAAGGTCGTCAACATCATACTTTGCATCTTTTATCTGGGCAGGGCTTACAGAAATCGTCACTGCAGAAGAACTTATCGCAAGCGCTTTTCCGTTTCTGTCGTAAATCGTTCCTCTGGGAGAAGATACCTGATAATCTCTTGTCTGCTGTTCGATAGCGCCTGTACGGAGACGCTCGCCGTCTATAATGATTATTTTTGCAATCCACAGACAAAGCACCAAAAAAAGCAATAAAAAGAGCATACATACATAAGATATTCTCTTTCTGAGACTGCTTTTGGGCGTTTTAATAGCCATGTGTACCTCTCCTTTCGTGATTTTAAAAATACTCTTTTTACAAAAGTTAGTGTGAAAGTAATACTCTCACACTAACCGCAAATTCTCTATAGATGTTTATTTTTTTCTTATGCAAAATATTCCACAATTCCGCCGAAAAAATCCTTAATAGCGTCAAAGAAAGGATTGCCTGCGCTTACCTTTTTAACTTCTTCGGTCTGGTCTAAATTTATGTATACAGTCTGTGCTTTTGTAGGCTCTCCCATATTATATGTATTTTTTGCAATGTTTTCTATGTTCTTAAGGTCTAACATCTGGTCGATTTTAAACTGTATTTTCTGATTTTCTGCAATTACAGTTTCAAGCTCGTGTGTTTTTGCTTCTAACTTTTCGTAGCCTGATGTAATCATAAGACCGCGGAACAATACCAAAAACGCCATAGCAGCAAGTATCACAACAGAAAGCACGGTGTTTCTTCTTGCTTTTGCAAGTGATGCACGACCCTGGTCTTTGGAGTTATTAACTTTTATTTTTTTAGTTTTTTCTGTTTTTATCATAACTCCACCTGCTGTGCGTTTGTTTGTCATATTTTTAAGTAAGGGACTGTCGGGTATTTCTCGGTTATTCTCGTATGCAAGATTATTTTTCACGGTCTTCCCTCCTTAAAAATCAAAATTTTTCAAATATTCTTAAATGAGCACTTCTCGCTCTGGGATTTCTTTCTAACTCTTCTTCACTTGCCGAAATGGGTTTTCTTGTTATGATTTTTCCCATAGGCTTTTTGCCACATATACAAACGGGAATATGAGACGGACAAGTGCAACCTTTGGCACATTCAGAGAAGACATTTTTTACTGCTCTGTCCTCTAATGAATGGAATGTGATAATACAAAGTCTACCGCCGGGAGCTAAACATTCAATAAAATCGCGGATTGCATTTTCCAAACCCTCAAGCTCTTTGTTTACTTCAATACGAATTGCCTGAAAAGTTCTTTTGGCAGGATGCGGACCATCCTGCCTTGCACCTTTTGGAACTGCCATTTTTATAATGTCAACAAGTCGTCCCGTTGTAAGAATCTCGCACTTTTCTCTTTCTGTTACGATGAATTCTGCTATTCTTTTTGCCCAGCGGTCTTCACCGTATCGAAAAATTATGTCAGCAAGCTGTTCTTTCGAGTATGTGTTTACCACATCTTTTGCACTAAAAGAATCATCGCGGTTCATTCGCATATCAAGGGGAGCATCGTGCTGATAGGAAAAACCTCTTTCTGCCACATCAAGCTGATGGGAAGAAACCCCAAGGTCTAACACCGCACCCTGTATGCCGCCTATATTCATTTCATCAAGAACATCTTTTATTTCAAAAAAGTTTCTGTTTACAAATTCTACTTTATCGCCAAATTCAGCGAGTCTTTCCCGACAAACTGAAATCGCTGTTTTGTCACGGTCAAAACCTATGAGTTTACCTGACTTTATTTGTTTTACGATTTCCTTTGAGTGACCGCCGCCACCCATGGTGCCGTCAACATATATTCCGTCAGGTTTCACTAAAAGACCGTCAATAGTTTCATGCAAGAGAACCGAAACGTGATGAAATTCCATTTTATTCCTCCGTTTTAAAAGCCTAAAAGTTCCATCTTTTCGGAAAACTCTTCTGGGTCAAAGTTTTCAATACTGTGGCTTGCATCCCATCTTTCCTTGTCCCAGATTTCCACTCTGCCTGAAACGCCTACTACGGTTACATCTTTATCAAGGCCTGCATACATACGAAGTTTCTGGGGAAGCATTATTCTTCCCTGTTTGTCAAGCTCGCATTCACCTGCACCTGCAAAGAAAAATCTTGTGAATTCTCTTGCGTCGCGGTTAGCCAATGATATAGCATCAAGCTTTTCCTTGTAAATCTGGAATGTTTCAGCCGGGAAAACAAAAAGGCACTTATCGAGGCCGATTGTCACTATGAACTTTTCGCCAAGCTCGTCACGGAACTTCGCAGGAACGAACATTCTGCCCTTTGCGTCAAGGGTATGCTGGTATTCACCAATAAACATTATTTGCGGCCTCCTTTCATCCTTTTTCCACCACTTTCAACCACTTTAATTACATTATAAACCATTTTCGTCAATTTTGCAAGTGTTTTTTTGTATTTTTTTAATTTTTTTGAAATATAACTGTAATATTACAAAAAATATAAAAACAACACAATACGCAAACTCTCAAAAAACCATATATAATGCGGTTTTCGAGACTTTTTGCACTGTGTCGCCATGCAACAATGAATCACCTTTATTAAGTTAATATTTCATTTATATTACAGAAATTTCACCAATTTTTACACAGTTTTTTTGACCTTTCTTTTATGTCGCCCCACAACTCTAAAATTTTTAAAGCAGGCACTGTTTTTACGCTCTCATCAGATATGATTTCGTATGTGTTTTTTCCTATATTATATTTTAATATTTCCTGACTTTTTTCATCCAGTTCACCAACTGCGCTTTCACTAAAACACAAAGGCGGATACATCACACACCACCAGTTCTTCCCATCTCCTTTTCCCAGAACGACTCTTATGGCGTCATATTCTCCTGCAGGTAGCGTTATATTTTCGTAGGTTTTGGTGGGGAAATAAAATCTTCCCCTCTCTACTGTTACCTCATATCCACAAACACTTTCTGCTATCTTTTGAATTTTTATTCTTTGCTCATCACCAAGCTCTTTCGGTATTCCGTCAGGAAAAATCTCTTTTTGCCTGCTTATTATCTCATCGCGTACCATAAGCTTTACGCTTTGGTCTGTTTCACTATCACTGTTTGCTATTATATGAAGCCTTACCATACCGCCCGAAATTTTCCCCTGAACCTGCTCGCACACTCCTGCAACTAGTACAGCTGATAAAAATACAATAATTATTCCTCTTAAAAAAATTTTCCTTTTCATATTGATTTCCCCTTTGTTTTGTGTTACACTGCACATTATAGACAATTTTTTCTATAAATAAACCTTAATTTTATAAGAAATTTATCTTGCATTTTTATGCAAGATAATGTATAATAATACAAAATGTTATTTTTAAAGGAGAATAAATATGATAAGAGTCGGTATTTTAGGTGCAACAGGTTATGCAGGAGCAGAGTTAGTCAGACTTCTTTGCTCACACAAAGATACGGAAATCACAATGCTTGCATCAAAATCCTATGCAGGACAGAAAATGTCAGATATTTTTCCCGCTATGAAAAATATCTGCGATATAGTTTTGGAAGAAGCGGACGCAGATAAAGCCGCAGAAAAATGCGATGTAGTATTTACCGCACTTCCCCACGGCGTATCTCACGAAGTAATAAAAGAACTTCACACAAAAGGTTTGAAGGTAATCGATTTCTCAGGCGACTTCCGATACAACGATATCAAAGTCTACGAAGAATGGTACGGTGTAGAACACGCCTGCCCCGAACTTTTGGAAGAATCTGTTTACGGACTTTGCGAGCTTCACAGAGAAGAAATCAAAAACGCAAAACTCATCGGCAACCCCGGCTGCTATACAACCTGCTCAATTTTAGGACTTGCACCTTTAGTTGCAAAAGGTATGATAGAAACAAAAAATATCATCATCGATGCAAAATCAGGCGTATCAGGTGCAGGCAGAGGTCTTTCAATGCAGGTACATTTTTGCGAATGCACAGAAACAATGAAAGCCTACAAGGTAGCAACACACCGCCACACATCAGAGATTGAGCAGGAGCTTTCGATTTTAGCAGGTGAAGACATAGCACTTTCATTCACACCCCACCTTGTTCCTATGAAACGCGGTATTTATGTAACAGAATACGCTAATCTTAAAAAGCCTTATACAAAAGAAGAAATTCTCGCAGTTTACAAAGAGTTTTACAAAGACGAAAAATTCGTAAGAGTTTTGGACACAATTCCCGAAGTAAAGAGCATCACAGGTTCAAACTATGTGGACATCGGCCTTACAGTTGACACAAGACTCAACAGAGTTGTAGTAAACGCCACAATAGATAACCTTATCAAAGGCGCTGCAGGTCAGGCATTACAGAATATGAACATTCTCTTCGGACTTCCCGAAGACGAGGGACTCAACTTCCCCGGCTACTATATTTAAGAAAAGAGGAAATCTTAGTGCATACATTTGACGAACTTATAAAACGCGCAGGTATACTTACCGAAGCGCTCCCCTACATACAGAAACTCCATAACAAGACAATCGTTATCAAATACGGCGGCAACGCTATGATTAACGAAGACTTAAAAAGAACCGTTATGGAAGACATCACACTTTTAAAATACGTAGGAATGAACCCCGTTATCGTTCACGGTGGCGGTCCTGACATTTCTGCAGAGTTAAAAACACACAATGTAGAATCAGAATTCGTAAACGGTCTTCGTGTTACAGATGCTGACACAATCAAAATTGCCCAGATGGTTTTAGTGGGTAAAACAAACAAAGAAGTAGTTTCAAATATCAACATCAATGGCGGTAACGCAGTTGGACTTTGCGGCATCGACGGTCGTATCATTGAATGTGAACCATTAACCGAAGACACAGAAGGAAATAAGATCGATGTAGGCTTCGTAGGAAAAATCACAAAAGTAAATGCAAATATCATTAAATCCTTATGCGAAGATGAATACATTCCCGTAATTGCTCCCATCGGCACAGACAAGCAGGGACAAAGCTACAACATTAACGCAGACACAGTAGCATCTGCAGTAGCAACTGCAATGGGTGCCGAAAAACTCATTTTCTTAACTGACATTGAAGGCGTAAAGGATAACGACGGAAACATCATTTACGAAATCACCACAGAAAACGCCGAAACAATGATAAAAGACGGCACAATTTCAGGCGGTATGATCCCCAAGAGCCGTGCTTGTATGGACGCAGTAGAAAAAGGCGTAAAAAGAGTTCATATCATTGATGGAAGAGTTCTCCACTCAATAATTTTAGAAATCTTTACCGACACAGGTATAGGAACAATGTTCAAAAAATAAAAAAGATACGCTCGATTGAGCGTATCTTTTTTATTTTTTGAAGGAAAACTTTTCTGCAACCACTTGACATAGTATCGCATACTATGTATAATGGTTATTGATATTAAAATCCTCGGAGGACATTATGAAAATTGTAGCAGATTCATCATCTAATGTATATAAGCTAAAAGACACAGAGTACTCCTGTGTCCCATTAAAAGTAAATATCGGAAACACCGAATACATTGACACTTCGAATGCTGATGTTTCAGCAATGACACAAGAGCTTAAAACAACTAACGAAAAGACATCCACCTCCTGCCCAAATGTATATGATTGGCAGGAGAGCTTTGCAGGAGCCGACGAAATTTTTGCACTTACAATCACAAGCAAACTTTCAGGAAGCTACGCATCTTGTGTCAATGCAAAACAGGATTTCTGCGAAACAAACGCAGACACAAAAATACATATTATCGACACTCTTTCCACAGGTCCTGAAATGAAACTCATAATTGAAAAATTAGAAGAATTGATAAAAGAAAACCTTGACTTCGAAACAATAGTAAAAAAAATAGAAGATTACAGAAAAAGCACCAATCTTTTCTTCTGCCTTGAATCCCTTATTAACCTTGCACGAAACGGAAGAGTCTCCCCTGCGGTTGCCCGAATTGCAGGTATTCTCGGCATCCGCGTAGTAGGAAAAGCCACCGACGGAACATTAGAACCATTATCTAAACCCAGAGGCGAAAGAAAAGCCCTCATACAACTGTACGAAAGCATAAAAGCAACAGGATATCACGGTGGTAAAATAAGAATAGCCCACTGCGAAAACGAACCTTTTGCAAACAGTTTAAAGGAAACGATATTAAAAGACTTCCCCAATGCTGATGTTGAGATTTCCACCTGCGGAGTATTATGCTCATATTATGCCGAAGCAGGCGGAATATTAGTAGGCGTAGAAAGTTGATTTTTTCCCTTTCCGCCGACTTCAATTCTATCAAGACGAAGAGAATTTGGATGCAGAATCGACAGTCTGAATCCGAAGCTGTATGTGTATACAGTGAGAGGTGAAGAATGTCGATAATCAAGAATATAAATAATAATAAAAATCCACCCGCATAGCGGGTGGTATTTCATTTTCGGGCATAGCCCTAATACTACTGGCTACGCACAAGTGCGTTTTTGGTTGGCCTGCCAGCCATGCAAACTGTTACTTGCTACCCATAAATGGGTTATCTCTTT
>JAZOSI010000138.1:0-5067 GCA_045657065.1 Congzhengia sp.
CGCAAACTTCATCAATAGAAACTTTTCTTTCGCTTACGTTGTAACCGTAATCTTTCAATACTGTCAAAACAGAATCTCTTGTAATACCAGCTAAGATACTACCGTTTAATTCAGGTGTTACAATTTCATCGCCGGTTTTAAAGAAAATGTTCATAGCGCCAACTTCTTCGATGTATTTTCTTTCTACACCATCAAGCCAGAGAACCTGTGAATAGCCTTTTTCTGAAGAAACTTCCTGTGCTTTTAAGCTTGCTGCATAGTTACCGGGTGTTTTTGCATAACCGATACCACCACGTACCGCACGAACATATTCATCTTCAACCCAGATTTTAACAGGAGCAAGTCCGTCTTTATAGTATGAACCAACAGGGCTTAAAATAATAACAAATTTGTATGTATTTGAAGGATGTACACCTAAAGCGTTATCTGTACCAAAGATAAAAGGACGAATGTAAAGCGATGTGCCTTCACCTTCAGGAATCCAATCCTGGTCAACTAATACTAATTGTTTAACAGCTTCTACTGCAAAATCAACATCAATCTGAGGAATACAAAGTCTGTCGTTTGATTTATTTACTCTGTTCATATTATTATGAGGTCTGTAAAGGAATATGCTTCCGTCTGCATTTCTGTAAGCCTTTAAGCCTTCAAAAATTGCCTGACCGTAATGTAATACCATACAAGAAGGGTCAATAGAGAAAGGACCGTAAGGCATAATCTGCGGATCGTGCCAACCTTTTTCTACGCTATACTCCATTACAAACATGTGGTCTGTAAAATGTTTTCCGAATCCAAGTGCAGAAGAATCGGGTTTTGTTTTGGGACTGGTTGTTTTTGTTACTTTAATTTCCATATTTAATGCCTCCAATAAAAAATTCAATTAAAAATATAGCACATTTTTTGTTAAGTGTCAATCTCTATGGATAAAATCCAAAAAAACGTTATTATTATACATTATTTTAGCAAAATCCGATTGTTTCACAGCGCGAGCCAAAAAATTATCTGTTTTAATCTGCGCGCTGACGGTAATGACCGCCAGAAAAAGATATATTATTAAAAATCCTCTTACAAAACCGAATAGCACACCTAACATTCGGTCACTCCAACCTATAAGCGGCAACTTTTTAATCAGACCAGCTACAGAAAGAATTCCTAATATGATGAGTCTTGCAGCAATAAATACCAAAAGCATACTGATGATTTTAACTGCAGAATCAGCAGAAAAATCAGCTATCGTATCTACTATGTTGTCTTTTGTATCGTTTGTTTTTTCCTGTATCGTTTTTAAAAAACTCCTTGGAAGATTTAATTTTCCTGCACCATATTCTGAAATCTGATTTGTTTCTTCATCAGGCGCCTCAAGCTGTGAATTCACATTGTCATAAACATATTCATATATAGTCGTTTTCTTAATATATTCTTCCACGGGCTGGTATAAAGTTATTGCAATAACAAGAGATAATATGATTGATAAAACTCCAGTTATCGTCTTAAGAAAGCCTTTTTTGTAACCGAAATATACAGAAACTATCATCAATATCAGTATAAGCAGGTCAACATAATTAATACTCATAAATTCACCCCTAGTTTATACTGAAAAGATACGCACCGTGAGCTGTAAAACCAACTGCTTTTGAAGAGTTGCCAACAAACATAAGGTCTTCTATGTCAACTCCTGGATCTATGAGTTTCTTTTCTCTTCCTTTGTAAGATATTATACTTATAAGACCACCACGGTCAACCGCAATCACATCATCTGCTATATCAAGATAATTTATGTCATAATTATGTTCGTAAGTTCCGCGTTTTTTTCCTGATTCAGTATAGGATTCAATATTGTATCTTTTACCTGTAAGAGTGGATTCCAAAAATGCCATCACTATACCTTGATTGTTCACTTCATAGGTTATAACCGATTTTCCACTATATGAAATTTCGCTTTTTTTATCGCCTGAAACTTTATAAATAAGTGTTCTTGCATCGCCTACGCAGTAAACGTAATTTCCATTTACGGAAAGCGCTGAAAAAAGCTCTTCTTCGTAGATTTCGGTAGCAATTGCTTCTGCCTTAGAAACATTGTAAAAACTCAAGACACTTTTCATAACTCCGTCTTTTGTGTCTACGGATGATACAATTACATTTTTATTGTTATCAGCAATAACAGCGTTGAGAACAAGCATATTACCTGAATCCCAAACAAAAATTTCTTCGCCTTTTGCATTATAGGCAGTTACATATCTTTTTCCCATATCTCCCTCTGTGATTGCCACACAGTACCCTGACGAATTGACAGAAAAATTTTTGATTTTATTCTTTGTAACAATTTCTTTTTTAATATCTGTTCCGGAAACTATGTATATACGGTTTCCACCCATATCTCCTACTGCCACAAACTTGCCCATTGATTTCGGAATAGAGTTTGCCGTACTTATTGAAAGTTCGCCTTTTTTTGAACCATTGCCATCTGTTACAACAATTTTGTCTGTACCGACAAAATAAATATATTTTTCTGTCACTATATGTTCGTACTTATTTTCGCCATTTAAAGAAACTTCAATCTGTTGACTTTTCTTCTGGCTTGCTTCAGAAAGCGCAGGTGGTTTATAACCGAAAAATTCTACCGCTATTTCTCTGATTACGAACATCAGCACTAATATTATAGCAACTAAGATAACCGATATCAGAATTTTTTTGAATACTGTATTTTTCATTTTGCGCCTCCTTTAATACTCTATTTCATACAGCATAAGCCCCTCGGGAGGTGCTGTAATTCCTGCGTTTTTTCGTTCCTTTGAAAGAATAATATCAGGAATATCATCTGCTTTGAGATATCCTCTGCCTGCACTTAATATTGTTCCCGCTATAATTCTTACCATATTGTATAAAAAGCCATCTCCTCGGATTTTTAGGGTTATTATTTCGTCTTCCTTTGTCAGTTCACATTCATAGATAGTTCTTTCAAATGTTTTAGCCTGACCGCCCTTTGACATAAATGCGGAAAAATCGTGTTTCCCTAAAAAGTGTTCGGGGCATTTCTTCATTTCTTCATAGTCAAGAGGATAACGAAACCTCCATACATAAGGCTTTTTAAATACATCACCGTAAGGGGATGTATCTATTCTGTATATATAAGTTTTTGATTTCGCACTGTATCTGGAATGAAACTCTTCATCACAGTTTTCTATAGATTTAACTCTTATACCTTCTGGCAAAACAGCATTTACACCAAGCATGAGCCTTTCGTTTTCTATATCTGTATCAAAAAACGAATGTGCTACATAGTTCATAGCATGAACACCTGCGTCTGTACGGCTTGCACCTACCATTTCCACAGGTTGCCTCAATATTGTAGCAAAGGCCTTCTCTACTTCTTCCTGAACTGTAGTGGCATTTTTTTGTATCTGCCAGCCTGAGAAGTCAGTGCCGTTATACATCAATGTAATTTTATGATTCTGGCTCATATTGCCTCCAAATTAAATAATGAAATCAAGAAAAATCACGCACGCAAAGAATAATATAAAGCAAATAGCTGCAGCTGTATCCTTATGTGAAAACTTGATTTCTTTCATCCTTGTTCTTCCGTCTCCGCCTGTATAGCAACGACTTTCCATAGCTATTGCCAGGTCATCTGCGCGTCTGAACGCGCTTATAAAAAGTGGTACAAGCATAGGAATAAGTGCTTTTGCGCGTTTAAAAATAGAACCCGTATCAAAAGATGCTCCTCTTGCCTGCTGTGCTTTTATAATTTTATCTGTTTCTTCTATCAAGGTGGGTATAAACTTTATAGCGATACTCATCATCATAGAAAGTTCATGTGTAGGAAATCCTATTTTTGATAACGGTTTTAGTAGTTTTTCTATACCATCAGTAAGTGCCATCGGCGATGTAGTGTAAGTAAGAGCACTGCTTCCTATTATCAAAAGAATAAGTCTTACTGCCATTTTAGCCGCCACAATAAGTCCTTCAACTGTAATGCCTATGGAATACCCAAAAATCGGAAAATCTTCACCATTTGTCAAAAACATATTGAGAAGCGCAGTAAATACTATGATGTAAATAATAGGCTTCAAACCTTTTATATATGTTTTTACAGGTACTTTTGAGATAATCATTATCAAAAAAGTAAACATTGTCAGCACTATATAACTCTCTAAAGTGCGCGCCATAAAAATTGCCACAATATCCAAAATAAATATCAGTATTTTAGTTCTCGGGTCGAGCTTGTGTATAAAGGAATCAAGAGGAAAATACTGACCTAAGGTAATGTCTTTAAGCATTTTTTCCTTCCTCCTTTATTCTTTTTATATACGATATAAGTTCGTTTTTTGCTGCTTCAACAGTGTATATGTTCTTATTTATATCAAGACCTCGTGATGCAAGTTCATCCATCAGAATGCTTATCTGGGGGATATTAAGACCTATATTTCTCAACTCATTTCCTTTTGAGAAAACTTCTTCAACTGTTCCATCCGCATAGACCTTGCCTTCATTCATCACAATAAGACGGTCAACGAGTTTTGCAACATCTTCCATTGAATGTGAAACTAAAATTATGGTCATATTCCCTTGTTCGTGGATAGATTTTATCTGTGATAAGATATCTTCTCTTCCTGCAGGATCAAGTCCTGCCGTAGGCTCGTCCAGAACCAGAACTTTTGGCTGCATTGATATAACTCCGGCTATTGCAACACGTCTTTTCTGACCACCTGATAAATCAAAAGGAGACTTGTCCAAAACTTCGGGAGAAAGTCCTACCATTTCTGCTGCTTCTTTTACGCGTCTGTCAATTTCGGATTTATCAAGACCAAGATTTGACGGACCGTATGCAATATCTTTGTAAACGGTTTCTTCAAACAACTGATGCTCAGGATACTGAAAAACAAGTCCTACATCGCAACGGAGTTTTTTCAGTTCTTCACCTTTTTGGTTCGTATCTCTGCCATTTACGATGATTTTTCCCGAATGAGGCTTAATGAGTCCGTTTAAATGCTGAACAAGAGTAGATTTACCCGAACCTGTATGGCCAATCAAACCTACGAACTCGCCGTCTTCAATTTCAATATTCAC
>JAZOSI010000139.1:0-8909 GCA_045657065.1 Congzhengia sp.
GATGTAGTAAACTACATCCTCTTTTAATATTAAACTAATTTACACGCGGAGCGTTCCCGAACTTACTACTCATCTGAAGTGCGCTTTCAGTCCATGACGCACTCTCCCTGACAGACTTTCCACAAAAGCCGAGTCTCCACAGCCATTATAACAAAGTGAAACTTTTTTGTCAACAGTATTTTTTACCATATATACTGATAATATACGCGCATATTTAGTTTTCGTTATCGTCTTTTTTCTTTTTTGTAACAATCACTACTACAAGTGCAATTACAATGGTAACTCCTGCACAAAGTCCAAGGCGTACCGCAATAGATATATCAGTTTTAGCAGGAGGTATAATTTCTTCCTCTACTGCCGTTGCAGAAAGTGATGTGGTGACCGAAGATGCATCATACAGAAGCATATATGTTCTATAGAGTACATCTGCCGCATCGCTCTTTGTAATAAAGGTCTCGGGAGCAAACTCACCGCCGTTTTCACAAAGTCCGCACTGCACCGCTACTGCGATGTAGGGTATATTTTCTGACGTTATCTGTGTTTTATCAGTAAATAACAGATAATCCATAAAGTTTTCGGGGCACTGATAACCTTTTTTCTCTACTAAAACCTTACCGCAGGAAGCAAGCATTTCTTCCTTTGTAAGGCGGAGTTTTTTGGAGTCTGTCTGGCAGGGAGAATCATAAAACATATTATGAAGCGCCAAGTCAAACTCGAAAAGTGTCATGTGACTTTCGGGGTAGAAATTGTTTTTCTTATCTAATTCAAAAACGCCTTTTGATACCAAAAATCTTATGGCTTCGCTTTTTGAAATGGGTAAATTATCTGTGTCATTTATGGTAATATCGTCTTCTACCACCTGATAATTTCCCGAGCGCATTGCAGAAAATTCAATGGTGGAACTTTTAGCGTCAAACACACCGCCACGGTTTTCGGTTCCGCCCTCATAGCTTGCAAGCACAGACGAATACTGATACTTGGCAGGAACGATAAACCACACGGGAGACAGAATCTGGTCTTTTGTATGTGATTTTTCGTCGGTAAAAATTATAGAGTAGTCTTCATCATTTTTGGTATATTCGATGCAGAAAGTGTCTGCATTTTCTTCTAAAATCGCAAGCTCTGCGGTATTTAAATATATGCCGCAAGTACTATCCAGCATAAGTCTTATGCCTGATGCTCCAGATAAAGCATCACTGGTTCCGCCTACAAATTCTATTCTTATGGGGCGTGAAAAATCCAGTCCCGTACACACAAGTTCAGGAATTGTGCGGGCGGTTCTTATCTGCGAAATATTTTTTGATTTACAAAGGGATACAAGCTGTCCCATAGCCATTGTGGCACTTTGGGACACTATGGATACTGCCTTTTTATTGACTGTCAATGTGTTGTTTTGAGCTTTTAATTCTGCTCGTGAACATCTGTTTACTGCGTATTCCATAAACTGCGCCAGATTCTTTTTGCCGTTTGCATTTAGTGTAAGATCATTAGGCATTATCTGTGAAAGGAAGTTTACATAATCGTCTATTCCGCGAAAAGCCTGTGTTCTTTTATAATCGGGATTGAAGTTTGCGGGAGCGTTTTCTACTGCAATAAGGGGAAATAATTTCACGCCGTCAATGTCTTTTTCGTTTCGGTAGCTTTCGATAAGAGATAATTTTCCGTCAAGAAGAGCAAAATTTTTCTCATAGGGTAAAATTACCTTTTCGTTTTGTGTATCATTTGTGAAAAACTCCACAAAAATATAATCGTCAGAAAGGACTGAAATACGACTGAACTCGCCGAATGTGCCTGCGCTTACTGTTTTTTTGATTTTTTCTCTTTGCTTTTGGGAAAAACTCACCTGATTGTCAGAGAGTTCTGCAAAAATATTGTATCTGCCAAAAGCATTGTTTAAAGCCTTTGTACGACCAAGAAGGCGCACTTCTTCGGGGAAGATTTTGGCGCTTGTTATATAATTTTCGGCATAGTCTTCAAAATATTCTGCCACCGCTGTGCCAACATCAGAACTGGGTGCAAAAACTTCGTTGTCAAGCTTCACACTGCCTATACCTGTTCTTACATTTTCTTCGGCAATGATATCAAGTGTCGGCACGAAATCAGAAAAAACCATTCTGTATGTATAAAGAGTACCTTTATATATAGCCTGTCCGAAAAATCCCGTGTCGTTTTTGGTCGGTGCACTCATAAGCTTTAAATTATCAAAGAAAACCAGCGGAATGTCTGTGCCGTTGTAAGATTTTACACAGTCCATATCTTTCATATAAAAAAACAGTACTTTACCGCCTGATACACCTGCGAGTTCTGGAGTTTTGTCGCCGTTTATGTCAATGAGCCGTCCGTCGGAAATTCTGTTTTCGTCAATTACTTTACGGTATGCCGCTTCCCAGGGATTTTCAGAGGCCGAAACCGCGGGAACAGAAAGTATCAATATTAAGCTTGCTAAAACCAACGAAAATATTTTTTTCATACGGCTCACCTCCATTTTGATATAAGTAAATTATACTCCCAAAACCGCAAAAAATCAATGTTTTTACTTAAAAATTCACGACTTAAAAAAAATAATAAAAAAATGCTTGACAAACAATCTCATATAGTGTAAAATACATTTTGTCAGTTTTGTGACGGTATGGCGGCATAGCTCAGTTGGCTAGAGTACTCGGTTCATACCCGATTGGTCGCTGGTTCAAATCCAGCTGCCGCTACCAAACTTAATATGGCCCGTTGGTCAAGCGGTTAAGACACCGCCCTTTCACGGCGGTAACACGAGTTCGAGTCTCGTACGGGTCACCAGAAAAAAGCACTTGCAATTTGCAAGTGCTTTTTGTTATATCATCTTTTCCAATATCTCTGCCGCATCGTACACTAACTCTGCGCAGGGTTTTTTACCGTTTTCCAATAACTTTTCGCAGATGTATGAACCGTTTCTTCCTTCAAACTCGTGGACAAGCGCTCTTATATTTTCGTAGTGCCCCATTTTTTCGCCCTTTGCTTTGGGGTCGGTGTATCCCTGTTTTAATCCTAAAATTATACACATGCCTGAAACCGCACCACAAATTTGGCGAAGTCTGCCTACACCACCACCGAAAGACGATGCTATAAGTAATGCCGCACGCTCGTCTATATCAACTGTATCACAAAAGGCAAGCACCACCGCCTGGCAACAGTTGTATCCTTCATTAAAATAATTTTTTGCTTTTTCTGCTCTTGTCATAAGTACACCTCGTGTTTTTTCTTTTATAATACCACTATTAAATAAAGATGTCAAATAAGGTGATTGTATTGTTATTTTTTATTTTTTGTGTTAAAATAAGTTGTAAACAATCTTTTTCTGGGAGAAACTTATGAAAAAATTTTCAGGAATACTTATCTGTACCGACCTTGACGGTACACTTTTGAAAAAAGACAAAACAATATCAGATGAAAATATGGAAGCTATAAACTATTTTATGGCAGAGGGCGGACTTTTTACATTTGTGACAGGCAGAATGCCAAACTATGTAAAGGACATGTATGAAAGAGTCAACCCCAACGCGCCTTTTGGTTGTTCCAACGGCGGTGCTATTTACGACCACAAAAAGCAGGAGTATCTGTGGAAAAGACCGATTTCTTCCGAATGTCTTGAGCTTGTAGAGTTTGTAGATCACGAACTTCCCCAGGTGGGAATTCAGGTTTGTACTTTTGAAAAAACCTACTTTTGCAAATCAAACCCTGCAATAGAGGAATTTATAAAGATTACGGGGTTGCCGAAAGTAACCGCAGACTACCACGATGTAAAAGAAGAAATAGCCAAAATTATCTTTACTGACATGGATGAAAATACAATTTTTCGTCTTAAAGAGCTTTTGGATGAGCATCCAAAGGCAGAAAATTTCGACTTTGTAAGGTCGGAGCGAATTCTTTATGAGATTTTGCCGAAAAATACTCACAAAGGCACAGTTATCGAAAAAATGTGCGAGCTTTTCGGTCTTGATATCAAAAAGACCATCGGCATCGGCGACTACGATAATGATATAGGAATGTTAAAGACAGCAGGGCTTGGCATTGCAGTAGCAAATGCATCAGACAGCGCCAAAGCGGTGGCAGACATAATAACTGTTTCAAATGAGGAACACGCCATCGCACAGGTAATAAAAGATTTAGACTCGGCAAAAATTATACTTTAAAGGGTGATTTTATATGTTAGATTTTCAATATTTCGCACCAACCAAGGTGTTTTTTGGCCGTGACACCCACAAGCAGGTGGGCGAAATCGTAAAAAGCTACGGCTATAAAAAGATTATGCTTCAGTACGGTATGGGAAGCGTGAAAAAATCGGGCCTTTTTGACGAGGTAATGGATTCTCTCAAAAGTGCAGGTATCGAAGTGGTAGAATTTGGCGGAGTTGAACCCAATCCCAAGCTCTCTTATGTAAGAGAAGCTATTGAAATTGCACGAAAAGAGCAGGTCGAAATGATTCTTGCCCTTGGTGGCGGTTCTGTAATTGACTCATCAAAATACACCGCAACAGGTGCAAAGTATTCGGGCGATGTATGGGATTTCCCCACACGACGCACAACACCCGTTGACGGTCTTCCCGTGGCGTGTATACTGACCATTTCTGCCGCAGGCAGTGAAATGAGTTCATCTGCCGTTGTTTCAAATGAAGAACTCCACCAAAAGCGTGGCTATAATTCTGAATTTAACAGATGTAAATTTGCCATTATGAACCCATGCCTAACATACTCTGTAAGCCCTTACCAGACCGCTTGCGGTATTGTGGACATTATGGCGCACACTATGGAAAGATATTTCTCTGTTTGCGAGCCTACTGACCTGACCGACAGAATTGCGGAAAGTATTTTGGTATCTGTGGTAAATGCAGGCAAAAAAGCAATGAAAAATCCTGAAGATTATGAAGCACGCGCAACGCTGATGTGGGCATCTTCCCTTTCTCACAACGACTTAACAAGTTGCGGAAGAAAAGCAGTTCTTGCCGTTCATCAGTTAGAGCACGCCTTAAGCGGCGAGTTTCCTGAAATCGCTCACGGCGCAGGGTTGGCGGTACTTTTCCCTGCCTGGGCGCGCTATGTATATAAATTAAATCCTGCGCGTTTTGCACAGTTTGCCCGTCGTGTATGGAATGTCACGGAAGAAGAGGACGAGCGTGCCGCACTCATGGGAATTGAAGAAATGGAAAAATTCTTTGCTGAAATTAAAATGCCCTTATCACTTCGTGAGTTTGACATTCCTGCGGATTGCACGGAAACTTTAGCTACACTTTGTACTTTCGGAAGAACAAGAACGATACCGACATATAAAGAACTCGACTATGATGATTTAAAGAAAATATTTGATAGTTGTTATTAAAAAAAGAGTGCCTCGATGGCACTCTTTTTTAATAATCACAAACCCGAAGACTGAGGGAATTTGGATGCAGAATGAACGAGCAGAGCCGAAGGACGAGTCCCGAAGGCGTACGATGGTACGCCGAGTGGCTCTGCTCGTTTAAATTCAAAACATAAAATAAAAAGCACTCAGAATGAGTGCTTTCATTTAATTCAAATTTGTTTTGAATGTTTCTGCGCCAAATTCACCAGTCTCTTAATTTTTGAAACTATGCACTGGGGCAGGTATACGACCACCACGATTGATGAAGTCTGTGCTGTCCTTACTGTTTACCGGCATTACCGGTCCTGTACCTAAAAGACCACCAAAGTCAACTGTATCGCCTACAACCTTACCGGGTGCAGGGATAATTCTTACTGCGGTGGTTTTCTGGTTTATCATACCGATTGCCGCTTCGTCTGCAATGATTGCAGAGATTGTTGCAGCAGAGGTCGTACCGGGTACACAAATCATATCAAGACCTACACTGCATACGCAGGTCATTGCTTCTAATTTATCCAAAGAGAGCGTGCCTGCCTCTACTGCCGCTATCATTCCTGCGTCTTCACTTACGGGAATGAATGCACCAGACAATCCGCCAACAAATGACGATGCCATAATACCGCCTTTTTTAACGGCGTCGTTTAAGAGTGCCAAAGCTGCTGTTGTGCCGTGAGTACCGCACTGCTCAAGACCCATTTCTTCCAATATACGTGCAACACTATCGCCAACTGCAGGTGTGGGAGCTAAAGATAAATCTACAATACCAAAAGGAACATCAAGCATTTTTGATGCCTCTCTTGCTACGAGCTGACCCATACGGGTGATTTTGAATGCAGTTTTTTTGATGGTTTCTGCAACGATCTCAAAATCTGCGCCCTTAACCTTTTCGAGTGCACATTTTACAACGCCGGGGCCTGATACGCCTACATTTATAATATACTCTGCTTCGCCTACACCGTGGTACGCGCCTGCCATAAAAGGATTGTCCTCTACGCTGTTGCAGAATACTACTAATTTTGCACAACCGAAGCCGTCAGCATCTTTTGTAATTTCTGCGGTTTCTTTTACGATTTCGCCCATTTTCTTTACTGCGTCCATATTGATGCCGGCTTTTGTTGAGCCTACATTGACGCTTGAGCAAACTCGCTCTGTAACGGCTAAAGCCTCGGGGATTGCATCAATCATCGCCATTTCGGTAGGTGTGATACCTTTTTGAACGAGTGCCGAAAATCCACCAATAAAGTTTACGCCTACTTTTTTTGCTGCATCGTCTAAAGTACGCGCAAGTTTTACGAAATCTTCTTTTTTTGTTGACTGTAACACTAATGATGCCGGTGTTACGGAAATTCTTTTATTTATAATGGGTACACCATATTTTACTGAAATTTCTTCTGCTACGGGAACTAACCTTTCTGCTGCTTTTGTGATTTTGTCGTAGACTTTTTTACACACAACATCCACATCGTCGCCTGCACAGGAAAGCAAAGATATTCCCATTGTGATTGTTCTTATATCAAGATGCTCTTTTGATATCATCCTGATAGTTTCTATGATTTCTTTTCTGTTTATCATCGTTATTTCTCCTTAAATTCTGTGCATTGAAGAAAAGAGACGCTCGTGCTGAACTCTTATTTCAACGCCGAGACCGTCGCCCAAAGCGGCTAAATCGTCGCTTAAATCTTTTGCAGAAATATCAGACAATTCTGTGTCAACAAGCATAATCATAGTGAAAATGTCCTGCATAATTGTCTGTGAAATATCTAAAATATTTATTTTTTTGTCGGAAAGGTATCCGCTTACACCGGCAATAATACCTGTGCGGTCCTGTCCTACTACTGTTACTACTGCTTTCATTTTTTCGTCTCCTTTTGTTTTTTTCTTTATTATACTTTAAAATTGCGTACCTTTCAAGGCTTTTGGGAATTTTTTTAATTTTCTCTTTAAAAATTGCAGAATTTGGTGTATAATAATATTGTATGGATTTTTTTAGTGAAAGGAATTGATGTGTTGTGGCAGTTTCAGTAAAACTTTCTTCAATAGTAGATGAATATAATTTAAAACCTATCGTTACCCCCGAAGGCTACGGCGATATCGAAATAACAGTTGCCGATGTAAACCGTCCCAGTCTTCAGCTGGCAGGATTTTTTGAGTATTTTGACCCCAATCGTATTCAGATTATCGGTATGGTTGAATATACATATTTAGAGTCATTGTCATCAGAGGACCGCTATACTGCAGTAGAGCATCTTTTAAAAGAGCCTGTTCCCGCAGTTGTTATCACCCGTGGAATGGAGCCTTTTCCCGAGCTTATAAAATGTGCCGAAAAATACAACCGTCCCCTTTTTGTAAGTGATTATTCCACATCGAGATTTACAAGTGCCATCATTCTCTATTTAAATGTTGCACTTGCTCCCATGACACAGCTTCACGGTGTATTGGTTGAAGTTTACGGCGAGGGTATCCTGCTTCTGGGTGAATCAGGCGTAGGTAAATCAGAAACCGCAATAGAACTTGTTAAACGCGGTCACAGACTTGTTGCTGACGACGCCGTTGAAATAAGAAGAGTATCAAATAAATCATTAGTTGGCTCTGCTCCTGAAATTATCAGGCATTTTATCGAGCTTCGTGGCATAGGTATAGTAGATGTTAAGCGCCTTTTTGGTATGGGCGCTGTAAAAGACACCGAAAATATCGACCTTGTGATAAAGCTTGAAAACTGGGTTCAGGGAAAAGCCTACGACAGACTTGGTATAGATTCACAGACCGAGGACATATTAGGTATTGAAGTGCCCTGTCTTACCATTCCCATCAAGCCCGGCCGAAACCTGGCTATGATTGTGGAAGTTGCGGCAATGAACGCCCGTCAGAGAAAAATGGGATACAATGCTGCAGAAGAGTTGAACGAAAGACTTATGAATCAGACAGATTTTGAATAGGAGAAACCTATGGATTTAAAAAATCTTATATCAAAAAAAATCTTTGGCGAAGTAGAAGAAAATGTAGTTCTTGCTCCCTACACCACATTTAAAGTAGGTGGTCCGGCGGACCTTTTCGTATGCCCGAAGAATTTAGTTGAGCTTTTAGATGTTATTGCCCTTTGTAAAGAGGCGGATGCGCCGTATTTTTTACTTGGTGCAGGGTCTAACCTTTTGATTTCCGACAAGGGCGTGCGCGGAGTTGTGATAAAACTTGGCGACGGCTTTGACTATGCTCATGCGAAAGGAAATACGATTTTGGCCGGAGCAGGTGTATCTTTGGCAAAGTTATCTGCAGAAGCAAAGAACGCGTCATTGACAGGTCTTGAATTTGCATCAGGTATCCCGGGAACTCTGGGTGGTGCAATATATATGAATGCAGGCGCTTACGGCGGAGAAATGAAAGATGTTGTTGACGAAGTGTCTTTTATTGACGACGACGGCACAGTAAAAACCGTATCAGGTGCCGAGTGTGACTTTGGTTACAGAAAGAGCATTTTTTCAGGTGGCAACAAAATCATAATTTCCGTTAAAATGACATTGTCCTCGGGAGATAAGGAAAAA
>JAZOSI010000140.1:0-10165 GCA_045657065.1 Congzhengia sp.
CCCCGTATTCTATGTACAGTATGCACATGCCCGTATCTGCGGCATTATCAATGCATTAAAAGAGCAGGGTACGGATGTTAAGAGCTTCAAAGACATAAATCCCGAACTTCTTTGCGACGCCAAAGAAATAGAACTTATGAAAATGATAGCGAAATTCCCCGAAGAGATTAAAGCCGCAGCAGCGACACGCGAACCCTCAAGAATCACAAAGTATTCTATGGATTTAGCAGCAGCATTCCACGCGTTCTACGGAGCGTGCAAGGTTGCCTGCGAAGATGAAGCATTGAAAGATGCCCGTCTGGCACTTGTTTCTGCTTGCAGACAGACAATCAAAAATTCGCTTTCAGTTTTAGGAATAGAAGCTCCCGAACATATGTAGGAGGTACATTATGAAAAAAAGAGTAGTTGCTGCAATTCTTGTCTGCCTTATGATGTTTTCATGCATCACGGTATCGGCAGAAACAAAAGGCGAAACAGCATCAAGATATATAAAGGGTATCATAGAGCTAATTGATGTGTACTATAAATATGGCGACGTAAGTAAAGAAGATATGTACGAAGCCGTAATCGATTATGTAATGCAGGAAAACCCTGATTTGCTGGAAGGTGCCATCAGTGCCACAACTGACCTTTTAGACGAGCACTCTGTTTACTATACAGACGACGAGCTCGCATTATTCATAGAAGATGTTGAGCAGAGCTTTGTTGGTATAGGCGTAGTTGTGCAGAAGACGGACGCAGGTTGTATTGCAACAGAAATTATGGCCAACGGTGGAGCGTTTGATGCAGGAGTACAGGTGGGAGATGAAATCATTTCCGTAAACGGAGAATCAATCGCAGGGCTCCCTTTGAATGACATAGTAGCAAAAATTCAGGGTGTGGAGAACACAATCGTTACAGTGGGAATTAAAAGAGCCGGCGTGGAATTTTCACTTGATATTGTAAGAAAACAAATAACCGTTCAGACAGTGTTCCACGAAATAAAAGATAATATAGGCTATATCTATATCAGCTCTTTTGCAGCGGCTACGGCAAGTGAGTTGGAAGAAGCTCTTTATGATATAGAAGAAACCCACAGACTCAACAAAATAATCATCGACCTTCGTGATAATCCGGGCGGAGCACTCTCAACGGCTAAAGCTGTTTCAAGTCTTTTTATTCCGAAAGGCAAAATCATCTCCAAAATGGAATATAAAGTTGAAAGATTCAGCTATGACATAGTGTCAACAGCAAGTTTTACCAAAGCTCCCAACCGTAAGATCGTAATTTTGGTAAATGAAAACAGCGCGAGCGCTTCTGAATTTTTCTCTGGTGCTATGCAGGGGCACAAGCTTGCCACAATAATAGGAAATACAACCTACGGAAAAGGCAGTATGCAGGAAATGCTGATGCTTAAAAATCCCAAGGACTTTAACCTGGGTGATGTAAAACTTACTGTAGCAGAATTCACAAAGCCCAACGGCGACCCAATAAACTTTGTAGGTATAACACCTGATATTAAGGTTTTGAATACATACAAAGATTTTGACGAATCAGCCCTTTCTCCTATGACTCACAGCAACCGCTACACCATAGGAGATACACATCCCGATGTTCTTGCAATAGAAGAAAGGCTTGATGTTTTGGGTTTTTCAGTAGGAGAAGTTGACGGTGTATTCGACAAACTCACACATCAGGCGACGCTTAACTTCCAGGCAGCTACAAAGCTTCACCCTTATGGTGTGATGGATTATACCACACAGAATATGCTTGAAGATAAAATCGAAGAATTACAGATAGAAGTAGACAGACAGTTGGAAAAAGCGATCGACTTTTTAAATAAGTAGGTGATACCGATGAAAAAGAAAATTTTAGCAGTAATTTTATCATTGATTTTAGCGGTTCCTGTGCTTTCGGGAATTGACGCTCCTGCATACGCAGCATCTGTACAGGACAAAATAACTGCTGCCAGCAAGGAAAAGCAGGACGCCCTGGATAAAATCAAAAAAGCAGAAGCTCAAAAGGATGACGTAATAGCACAAAGTGAACAGTTGGAACTTGAAATAGACGTTATACAGACTGAAATTTACGCAATAGACGACATCATAGCAGAAGCGGATGCCCAGATTGCAGAAAAAGAAGAAGAGATAAAGCATTACGAGGAAGAAATCGAAGTTCAGGATGAACGCTTCAAGGCGTGTCTTCGTGCTATGGACGAAAATTCCACAATGTCTTACCTTGAGTTGATTCTTTCATCAGATAGCTTTTCAGAACTTCTGATAAATTTAGAAACAATCAATGAAATGACAGAGCACGATATGGCTATCATTCAGGAAATGACAGACTTAAAAACTGAAGTTGAAGTCGCAAAAGCAGCAATTGAAGCCGAAAAGCAAACCCAGGAAGAAGCAAGAAACATAGCTTCATCAAAGCAGTCACAGCTTGAAAAGAAACTTTCAGAAAAAGAAGCTCTTGCTAAATCTTTGGAAAAAGATATAGAAAAATACACTCAGGTTTATGAAGAAGCAAGAAGACAGGAAGAAGCTCTGAAAAAATCAATTTCAGGCTCATTGTCAAGTGCGCCCTATACAGGCACAGGTAAATTCACATGGCCTGCCCCCAGTTACACACGAATTTCTTCACCTTACGGCTGGAGAAACCATCCTATTTTCAAAACACAGAAATTCCATTCTGGTGTTGACCTCGCTGCTCCCGGTGGTTCAAATATACTGGCTGCAGAATCAGGCACAGTTAAATTTGCCGGCTGGAACGGCGGTTACGGAAACTGCCTTATCATTGACCACGGCGGCGGTATCACAACCCTTTACGGACACGCATCAAAACTTTGTGTATCAAAGGGCGATTATGTAGTCAAGGGAAGTGTAGTTGCCAAAGTAGGTACAACAGGTAACTCAACAGGTAACCACCTGCATTTTGAAGTTTTAATTAACGGCAAAACAACAGATCCCATGGCATATATCAGATAAATTGGAGTGGACTCATTTTGTATTCTAAAAAGCATATTTTCTTTACAGCGTTAATAACTTTTGTAATTACGGCGTTTTGCTCATTTGTGGGTTATAACATTTACAGCAATGCCAATGAAGACGTACTCACAAGGGCAAAGAATATGATTTTAGACAATTATGTCGATGTACTTACAGAAGAACAGATAGAGCATATGGATGACTATGCCCTGACTGCTATGGTAGACAGTCTTAATGACCCGTATTCTTACTATTTCAATATGGAAGATTTAGAAGATTTCAACGAAAGTAATGAAGAAGAGTATGTGGGTATAGGCGTTAATGTAGAATACAACGAAAAAGCAAGAAAAATAGTAGTAACATCACCCACACCCGAATCCCCTGCAGAAAAAGCAGGTATTCTTCCCCTGGATGAAATCGTGGGTGCAGATAATTTAACTGTAATGAAAAACGGCGTAGATGCAGTTATTGACCATATTAAAGGCGGCGTTGAGGGAGATAATATAAATGTTCACATTATGCGTGACGGCGTGGCAAAAACTTTAAAAATCCGCAGGTCAAAAATTGTTACAAAAACAATATTTCAGAAAATGCTCGACGAAAATGTAGGCTATATAAGAATTACTGAGTTTAAGCACAATTCTGTTGCAGATTTTGATAAGGCAATCAAAGAATTAAAAGAAAAAAATGCAAAAGCTCTTGTTATAGATTTAAGAAATAACCCGGGCGGTTATGCTGACAGTGTAATCAAGATGACAGATATGTTATTACCCAAAGGAACAATAGCATACCTTGAAAACAACAAAGGCGAAAGACAGTATTTTGAGTCAGATGCACGCTGTTTAGATATGCCTATGGCGGTGCTCATAAATGAAGGTACAGCTTCTGCTTCAGAACTTATGGCAGGCAGTTTACAAGCCTATGAAAAAGCAGTCGTAGTAGGCAAAAAATCCTACGGCAAAGCAGTAGGTCAGGTGCCTATTATGCTGACAGAAGATACTGCCATATACCTGACCACCGCAAGATACTATACACCCAAGGGCGAATGTATTGATAAACTTGGAATTAAGCCTGATATAGAAGCCGAACTTCCCGAAGAACTGGCGCCCAGAATTTCAGAGTTGACAGTATCGGAAGACCCCCAGTTAAAAGCGGCGCTGAAATCAGTATATCAGCAAATGACAAAATAAACTCATCAGGAGATTTTCTATGGAAAAAAACACAATCGAAGGAAGAAATCCCGTCTATGAAGCGTTAGTGGCGGATGCTCCCATTGAAAAAATTTTTATCAGCGAAACATCCCACGGCTCGCAGATTTCAAAAATTATAAATGAGGCAAAACGCCGTGGCATAATGTTCAAAAATGTTTCAGCCGACAGAATTGACGAACTGGCAGAAACAGACTCAAACCAGGGTGTAGTGGCATTTGTGTCATCGGTGGACTACTGCAGCCTTTCAGACATTTTGGCGCTTGCTGAAGAAAGATGCGAAAAACCTTTTATAATTATATGTGACGAAATCACAGACCCCCACAATTTAGGCGCAATTATCAGAACTGCAAACGCAGCAGGCGCTCACGGTGTAGTAATTCCCAAAAACCGTGCAGTAGGAGTAAATGCAACAGTATTTAAAACTTCTGCAGGTGCGGCGGCACACACTTTAATTGCCAAGGTGGGAAATCTCACACAGACAATAAATGAACTCAAAGAACGCGGCGTGTGGATTGCAGGTGCCGATATGGGCGGATGCGAAATGTATAAAGAAGATTTCCGTGGCGCTATCGGACTTGTAGTAGGCTCCGAAGGAAAAGGCATTTCAAAAAAAGTTCGTGACAACTGTGATTTTATAGTAAGTATTCCGATGGTGGGCGAAATAAATTCACTTAATGCATCAGTTGCGGCATCGGTTTTAATGTATGAAATATTACGACAGAGAAGAAATTAGGAGATCGAAGATGTATCATCTAGGAGTAGATTTAGGGGGAACAAATATTGCCGTAGGAATAGTAAATGATGACGGTGAAATAATTGCACGAGCAAGCACAAAAACACTTAGCCGGAGAACGTATGATGAAATTATGGGAGATTTTCTGGCAATTTGCGATGAAGTTATAAGACGTGCAAAACTTACAACAGCAGATGTTTCAACAATCGGTGTTGGTATCCCCGGAACAATCGATACAAAAAATTTACGAGTAATATACACAAACAACATTCCTTCACTTTCCGCTACAGATATGGGAAAAACCATTCGCGAACATTTCCCTGATATGAAAATCAATTTCGGAAATGATGCGGATGTTGCAGCATACGGCGAAGTTATGTGCGGCGCTGCAAAGGGTGCTAAAAATGTAGTGATGATAACCCTCGGCACAGGCGTTGGCTCCGGTATCATCATCAACGGAAAAATTTATAACGGATTTAATGGAGGCGGCGGAGAAATAGGACACTCTGTAATTTTTCCCGACGGGGAAATGTGCACCTGCGGAAGACGCGGTTGCTGGGAACAGTACGCATCAGTTACAGCGCTGGTTCGCCAGACAAAAGAAGCACTCGATAAATACCCCGACAGCTTAATGCACAAAATAGTTGCAGAAAACAACGGCAAAATCAACGGTCTTACATCATTTAATGCGATGAGAAAAGGCGATAAAGCGGGAAAAGAAGTAGTAGATAAATATGTAGAATACATCTGCATCGGTGTTGCCAATGTAATAAGCATCTTTCAGCCTGAATACCTCCTGATTGGCGGCGGTATCAGTAAAGAAGGCGATGCCCTTATGCTTCCTATCAAAGAATATGTAAAGCATAATACATACGGCTACGAAGCACCCACAGAAAAAACAAAAATCATAAAAGCAGAACTCAGCAACGATGCAGGTCTTATCGGTGCAGCGATGCTATTCCGTCAGGACGAAAAATAAAATTAAAAAAATGTCATAATTTCAATTCATTTCCTTGTATTTAAAGCGAATTTGCGCACAAAATACTCTTGTAGCCAAAAGCTACAATAAAAGAAAAAAGGAGTGAAAAAATTATGACAAGCAAAAACAAAGTAGTAGTTCCCGAAGCTAAAGAAGCTCTCAACAGATTTAAGATGGAAGTTGCGCAGGAAGTTGGCGTAAACTTAAAACAGGGCTATAATGGTGACTTAACATCAAGAGAAGCTGGTTCAGTTGGCGGTAGAATGGTTAAAAAAATGATCGAAGCTTACGAAAACAGCATGAAATAATTAAGACAATAAAAAGGCGTTTTGTAAAATCAGGTTTTACAAAACGCCTTTATTTTTTTAAAAAGTTTTGTAAAATTATATTGACAATCTTTGAATTGATGTGTATAATAGTATAAGTCAGTAGGGACAAAGTATGCACCATTAGCTCAGATGGTAGAGCACCTGACTCTTAATCAGGGTGTCCAGGGTTCGAGTCCCTGATGGTGTACCAAATAAGAGCGAGTATCTTTTGATACTTGCTCTTATTTTATTTTGTTAGTGGGGACTCGAACCCTGAGAGGGCTTGGAGCGTAAAGAAAACAGTCCGGTGGACTGTTTTTAGTGAACAAGTCGCGCAGACGGGTACTGTGGGCTTTGGCTCACGGTCGACGAGCAAGGAAGATGCAAAGCATCTTCGTCCCTGATGGTGTACCAAACAAGAGCGAGTATCTTTTGATACTTGCTCTTATTTTATTTTTTCTGCTTTTTATTGATTTTAGGAAAGCGTTATGGTAAAATAATCTCATCTGGCGAAACCTTGAAATTCTAATTAAAGGAGAAATAATATGACAATACAGGATCTCATTGGTCAGGCTTTTGGAATAGCGGGAATGATTGTAATAATTTCTTCTTTCCAATGCAAACAAAATAAAAATTTCTTTTTGATGCAGGGATTAGGAAGCCTTCTGTTTTTTGTAAATTACATACTGATAGGCGCAATAGCAGGAGCACTTTTTAATCTTACAAACTTATTGCGTGGATTTTTGTTTATGAAAGAAGACCACGGCAAAATAAAAGCCATAGCTATATCGATACTTTATGCAGGTTGTCTTGCATTTTCGTTCACACAACCGGGTATGACCACGCTTGTTACGGTAATTTCCGTAATACTGGGATTTACTCTTATTGCCATGACATTCTTTATGATGAAAGGGGATTCACGCCACATAAGATATTTTCAGGTGGCGCTTATGTCGCCTGCATGGATTGTGTATAATGTAATAAACTTCACATTAGGAGGAATACTGTGCGAATCATTTAATATGGTTTCGTCTGTTATATTCCTTATAAGAACGAGAAAATTGAGTAAAAAATATTGATTTTTTTAAAAAATTATGCTATTATATTTCTGTTAATTCATCTTAAAAGGAGTTGTACAATATGAAAAAGATTTACGAAGGAAAAACAAAAGACGTTTACTCACTTGACAATGGTAATGTAATGCTTAAATTCAAAGACGATTGCACAGGTAAAGACGGCGTTTTCGATCCCGGTGAAAACACAGTAGGTTTAACAATCGAAGGCATCGGTAAAGAAAACCTTAAAACATCAGTATATTATTTTGGATTATGCAAGGATGCAGGCATCAAAACACACTTTGTTGATGCAAATATTGACGATGCTACAATGGAAGTTCTTCCTGCGACAGTATTCGGTCACGGTTTAGAAGTTATCTGCAGACTTGTTGCAACAGGCAGCTTCATCAGAAGATATGGCGAATACATTGAAGACGGTACAGTTTTAGAAGGCGGCTATGTTGAATGTACTTTCAAAAACGACGAAAAAGGCGATCCGTTAGTTACAATGGAAGGTCTTGCAGCTTTAGGCGTTATGACACCTGAACAGTTCTCCAGCATGAAAGAACAGACATTAAAAATCACAAAAATCGTAGCTGACGACTTAAAGTCAATCGGTCTTGATTTATGGGATATCAAATTTGAATTTGGTTACAATAACGGCGAAGTTATCTTAATTGACGAAATCGCATCAGGTAATATGAGAGTTTACAAAGGCGATACAATCGTAGAACCTGTTGAGCTTACAAAGCTCATTTTAAATCGCTAAGACTGGTAAATTTGGCGCAGAACATCAAAAATAAGATTTTGATAAAAGAAGGCACTCCGTACGGAGTGCCTTTTAATTTATATTTTTGATTATCGACATTCTTCACCTCTCGCTGTACCTATGTACAGCTTCGGGTAACCCCTGCGGGTTCAGACTGTCAATTCTGCATCCGAATTTCCTCAGTCTGTGTTGAGGGGGTGTTATTTCATTTCTTCCCAGATTTCGTCATCTGATGCGAATTTCTTTGTATATCTGCAGGGGTGAATTTTTGCGTCAAATCCGCAGATTGTGCGGTATCGGCAATATGTACAGGGAGAAAGGTCACCGGACCTCACAGGGTTTATTTCTATATTTCCTGATATAATCTCTTTTCCTATTTCTGTGACTGCTTGTCTCACGAAGCGGGAAAGTCGTTCGTATCGCTCGGGACTTGCAAGCTTTGACTGTGTGACAGATACCGAGCCGTCTGCTTTTATATATACAGGAATTACACAGGACCAGCCTGATGCGCCCTTGTCCATAGCGTTTATGATGTCGCGGTTTTCAGACACAAGACCGCTCATTTTAAATGCGCGCAGTTCTTTGTCTTTATCTTCTTCGCCGTCGGGGAGTTTTTCTTGTAATGGGTCATCAAGTCTGAAATAGAACATACCGCCGAATGAACGGTTTCCATCTCCGAAAATCTCTTTTCCGTTTTCCATTAAAGCCATCATATAAACAGAAAGCTGCAGAGTGGTGCGGTTAAAAATATCTGCTAAAGAATAACCCTTTTTGCCTGATTTGTAGTCTATTACCTTGAGGTAAAGCTCGCCGTCGTGAGAGTAAGTATCCACACGGTCAATCTTTCCTATCAGGGTGATTTCTTCGCCTGTGGGCAATGGAATCGTAACAGGAGCAATGTCGCCGTTTCGGTCAAATTCAAGCTCAAACGCAGCAGGCTCAAATTCGCCACGAGATATATGCTCACAGATTGCCCATACTGATTTTTCCACAAGACTTTTTAAGCGTTTTTTGAGCGCTTCTATTCTTCCCTTGGCAAAAATCTTCTTTATGCTCATACCGTCGAACATTTCGTCGATTATACGCGCACAGATTTCTTTTTGTTCTGCCTTTGAAACAGAGCCAAAACTTAAATTTTTAGATTTTATTTCTTTTGAAAATTTTTCTACTACTTCGTGCAACAAACTTCCTGTATCAACGGCTTCAATCTTCATAACAGACCGCTCGCGAGCGCGAAGTCCGTACTGAATAAAGAAAGAGAACGGACAGGATGAAAACCTTTCAAATCTTGACACACTGCCTGTCATATTTTTTCCGTAAAGGGCAGAAACTGTATCAGGTGAAAGTCTGCCTGCTTTGTTTTCGTATTTTGAAAATTCTACTGCGCGAGTGAGTTTTTCTTTATATTCTTCGTCGCCTGAAAGTCTGTCAAACAGTTTTTTTGCCAGTGAATTTTCTTCTAAATTGTGTATGTGAGTAAGAACATAGCTAAAAGCAGAAGCCTTTGATGCTATGGAAATTTCAGGCGGAAGCTCATCGTCTGTAAGGTAAGGTGTCGTGATGAGAGCAGGGAATGTTCTTTTAAGCTTTGATATGAAGCTTGCAAGACGGAGACCCTGACCGTCTTTATCTATGGAATAGCTTACAAAGAGCTTTTCTTTTGCGGTGTTTACGCTTTCATAAACAGAAAACTCTGCAGATTCTATGAGTTTTCTGGAATCCGGTGCGACGCTTACGCCACGCTCTGTCAGGTATTCGCGTTCCTTGTCCGACAAAAGCAATCCGGGCGATGTGTTTTCGGGGAAATATCCCTCATTTACGCCGATTAAGAAGAGTGCTTTTGAGTTTTTGATTACGGAGCGGTTAAGGTCGCCGAAAGAAATGCTGTCATATACCTTGGGAATAATTCCGATGGTTTTTTGTGAAAAACCAGCATCTAAAATCTCACGAAGAACGGTTAATCCTACATTTTCTTCGCCTAAATTTGTCTTTAACTCTTCAAGGGTTTCTATGATGATATTATAGATTTCTGCGTACTCGTCGGCTTTGTTTAATTTGCCTGATGATTTAAAATTCTCTGCCTTTTCGCCGATTTTCCCTTTGAGGTCGGTGTCACACAAAAACTCAAGCAAAGCATTGACGCG
>JAZOSI010000141.1:0-6815 GCA_045657065.1 Congzhengia sp.
AAGAAAATAAAAAAGACTCCCGAAACGAGCGTTCCGAAAAAATTCTTTCAGGACTTGGCGGGCGTGATAACATCCGCGACCTTGACTGTTGCGCCACAAGACTTCGTATTACCGTAAATGATGGAGGAAAGGTAAATGAGGCAGAACTCAAAGCCACAGGGGCGTCGGGTGTAATCAAAAAAGGAAACGGAATACAGATTATTTACGGTCCGCGAGTAACCGTTATAAAATCAGAACTGGAAGAGTATATAAATTCTTTAGAAAAATAGTTATGATTCCTTGACAAAATTTTACCAAAAAGGTATAATATTACCTAGAAAAAATTCTAGGAGGATTTATAAATGTTAGTATCAGCAGCAGAAATGTTAAAAAAAGCAAAAGCAGGCAAATATGCAGTTGGCCAGTTCAACATCAACAACCTTGAATGGGCAAAGGCAATTCTTTTGACAGCAGAAGAGTGTAAATCACCTGTTATATTAGGTGTATCCGAAGGCGCAGGTAAATATATGTGCGGATACAAAACAGTAGTAGGCATGGTAAAAGGTATGATTGAAGAATTAGGTATCACAGTACCTGTTGCAATCCACCTTGACCACGGCAGCTACGAACACGCAAAGAAAGTTATTGAAGCAGGTTTTTCTTCAGTAATGTTTGACGGTTCACACTATGAAATCGAAGAAAACATCGCAAAAACAAAAGAAATAATCGAACTTGCACATTCACTCGGAATTTCTGTTGAAGCAGAAGTTGGTGCAATCGGCGGCGAAGAAGACGGTGTAGTAGGTAACGGCGAAGTAGCAGATGTTAACGAATGTGTTATGATTGCAGATTTAGGCGTAGATATGCTTGCAGCAGGTATCGGTAACATCCACGGCAAATACCCCGAAAACTGGGCAGGTTTGCGTTTTGATGTGTTAGAAGAAATCAGCAAAGCAACAGGCGATATGCCCCTCGTTTTACACGGTGGTACAGGTATTCCTGAAGATATGATTAAAAAAGCAATTTCTTTAGGCGTATCAAAAATCAATGTTAACACAGAATGTCAGCTTTCATTCGCAGCGGCGACACGTGAGTATGTAGAAGCAGGCAAAGACTTACAGGGTAAAGGCTTTGACCCCAGAAAACTTCTTGCTCCCGGTGTTGAAGCAATTAAGGCTACAGTAAAAGAAAAAATGGAACTGTTCGGTTCAGTAAACAAGGCATAATAGCGGGCCGTTGGATTCAGCGCAGAACATCAGAAAAATATAATTAAAATAGCAATGTAGAGAATCGCAAAATGCGATTCTCTTTTTTGTATTTTCTGATTACGGACAAACTTCACCTCTCACTGTATACTAATACAGTTTCGGGTTCAGTTTGTCCATTCTGCATCTGAATCCATTCAGCCCTTTTTGTTGGAAAATACTTGTATTGTCGGCAATATTATGCTATAATAGATTAACTATGATAAAATATGAGTAATTTTCCAACAAAAGAGGTTTAAAATGGTATTTTCAAGCATTATATTTATGTTTTACTTTTTACCTGCCATTTTAATATTGTATTACCTGTCATCCAAAAAACACAAAAACCTTGTGCTTTTTATTGGAAGCCTGTTTTTCTATGCCTGGGGTGAGCCTGTTTATGTAAGCATTCTTTTGCTTTCCACGGCTTTCAACTACTTTATGGGTATGGTGTTGGAGCAGACGCCAAAATCAAAGAAAAAAACAGTACTTACGGTAAGTATTGTCGTAAACCTTGCATTTTTAGTGTTCTTTAAATATACCAATTTCTTAATAGATACGGTAAATTTCGTATTGCCACACGACATACCCACACTGAAAATCACACTTCCTATCGGTATTTCGTTTTTTACATTTCAGGCAATGT
This sequence comes from Congzhengia sp., assembly GCA_045657065.1. Taxonomy (GTDB): domain Bacteria; phylum Bacillota; class Clostridia; order UBA1381; family UBA9506; genus Congzhengia. The sequence continues at coordinate 1,870 of JAZOSI010000141.1, forward strand.
CGTATGTTGTGGATGTGTATCGCGGGGATGCAAAAGTACAGAAAAAATATGTGGACTTTGCAACTTACATAACACTTTTTCCACAGCTTATCGCAGGTCCGATTGTAAGATATAATTCCATAGATGAGCAACTTTCAAAACGCCGTGAAACTATCGAAGGCTTTACTTCAGGTATTACAACATTCACAGCAGGTCTTGCCAAGAAGGTCTTACTTGCAAACAACATAGGGCTTCTCTGGGAAAGTATTTCGGCATCAAGTACATCAGAAATGTCTGTACTTACTGCGTGGTTGGGCGTTATTGCTTATGCTTTCCAGATTTATTTTGACTTTTCGGGTTATTCTGATATGGCAATAGGTCTGGGCAAAATGTTCGGTTTTGAGTTTGAAAAGAACTTCAATTACCCCTACATTTCACGCTCTATAACAGAATTCTGGAGAAGATGGCATATATCTTTGAGCACTTGGTTCAAAGAGTATGTGTATATTCCGCTGGGTGGAAACAGACTTGGTAAAAGACGAATGTACATAAATCTTTTTATAGTCTGGACTTTGACCGGCGTATGGCACGGGGCAGGAATGAACTTCGTTTTCTGGGGAGTTTATTATGCACTCATTTTAATCTTTGAAAAAGGATTTTTGATGAAGTATTTAGAAAAAATCCCCGGAATTATAAGAAATATCTACACTATGATTTTAGTGCTAATCGGCTGGGTGCTTTTTGCGTCAAGTAATTTTACTCAGGCGCTATCCTACATCGGAGCAATGTTCGGCATAAGCAATGGTGGATTTTCAGACGATTTCTTTATATATAATCTTTCGTCGTATAAGGTGCTTTTGGTAGTGTCTCTTATTGCTGCAACACCCTTGCCGAAAAAACTCTGGGAAAAAATCTCAAAAGGAAGAGTATCATATACATTCGTTGCTGTTGCTGTTGCACTGATTTTGTGTGTAGCATATTTGATAGATTCATCCTATAATCCGTTTTTATATTTCAGATTCTAAAATAAAATTTGCTGAAGGGAGGCTTTGATATGAAAGAAAAGTTCGCAAGACGAAATAAGTGCAGACGCTTTAACAACACCTGCGCTTTAATTGTGCTGCTTATCTTTTTGTTCAATGTATTAAGCCCTGCGGTAAGTTTTTCAGAACTTGAAAACAGATACCTTCAGAACTTCCCGAAATTTTCATTTTCAGCACTATTTAGCGGCAGCTATACAGAAGACATAGAAACCTATGTAAATGACCATTTTGCGGGAAGAGATTTGTTTGTAAAATTAAAGGCAGGAATGGAATTCCTGACAGGCAAAAACGAAAACAACGGAGTCTATGTTTGTGACGATGAATATTTAATCGAAAAGATTGCAGACTTTGACAAAAAAACAGTAGACAGAAACTTAAAGGCAATTAAAACTTTAGACGAACTCGGAAGATACGATATCACAGTATCAGTTATACCTACATCTTTTGAAATAATGAAGGACTTACTTCCCAAAAGTGCGTATAAGGACACTGTGCCAAAACTCAACAAATATGTGGCGGATTATCTTTCAGAAACAGATGTAAAAAATGTAGATGTTACTGATGTTTTGTCAAAATATAAAGATAATTACCTTTACTACAGAACAGACCACCATCCCACCAGCAACGGTGCTTATGTGATTTATAACGGTTTAGCTAATGCGTTAGGTTATACACCTCTTGCTACAGAAGATTTTAAAATATACGATGTAACGAGAGAATTTCTGGGTACTACATATTCCAAGGCTTTAAAAAATGTGACTCCTGACATCATCACAGAATATAAACCATTGGAAACCCCCCGTTTCCATGTAAAATTCCCCTATGAGAACAAAGAAACAGAGTCAATGTATTTTCCTGAACATCTGGTGAAAAAAGATAAGTACTCATACTTTTTAGATGGAAACCATGCCCTTACAGTTATCAAAAGCCCCAACAAAAACGGTAAAAATTTAGCGGTGCTGCGCGATTCCTATGCAAACACCGTAATACCGATGGTGGCAAATCATTTTGAAGAAATCCATATGATAGACCTTCGTTACTATAACGATGATATAATTGCATACCTTTCTGAAAACAACATTGATGAAGTGTTGTTTATGTATAGCACACAGACCTTTATGACTGACCAGTCTATAAGCAAGGTAACGAGCTATGCCAAAAACTCGCCCTACTGCACACAGAGTTATGGTGAAGTATTCCGTTCAAAAGCAGTTGCGGATTCATATTTTAATGATACTGCTTTTATCGGAGATTCGCTGACAGATGGTTTTAGAATGTATGCAGGACTCCCGCAGGCGACATTCATCTGCGGAACAGCTATGACCATTGATGGTTTAGAGACAAGTGAATGGAAAGACGGCGTGACCATGATGGAAAGAATCCGCCGCGGCGGTTTCAAAAAAGTCTATATAATGCTCGGTATAAACGAAAGTATGGAAATCGAACATAAAGATGTATTTGTATCAAAATACGGAAACCTTATAGATATGGTAAGAAAATACAACCCCGATGCATTGATTTATATTCAGACCATTATGCCTGTTGCAGCATCGATAGACGAAGAGGGACGAATAACCAACGAAGAGATCGATGTATTTAATGACGGACTATATGAATTGGCAAATCAAAAGAAAGTATATTTCCTGAATCTGAATAAGCATTTCAAGGACGAAACGGGCAAACTTCCTGAAGGAGCATCCCGTGATGGTATCCACTTCCATAAAGAATATTATATGAAATGGCTCGACTACTTAAAGACTCATGCAGTTAGAGTAGAAGGGGATGAAAATGGAAATATTGTTCCTGTATCGGTTTTTGAAGATAAAGATTACAATGTATCACAAATAGCTACGGAAATTCTTAACAACATAAAATTCAAAGATACTTTGGGAGAAATAAATCCCAAGGTATTAACCGGCATCTACGAAATTGATGATGCAATGATACAGAATGCCGCAGGTTACGCCGGCGGTGGTGCAACTGCTGAAGAAATAGCGGTATTTGAAGTGAAAAAACTTTCTCAGGTCAGAGACATTGAAAGAAAAATAAAAGAGCATATAAAGAGCAGAAAACAGAGTTTTGAGAGCTACATTCCTGAAGAAATGCCAAAACTCAGAAGACCCTTTATCTATTCAAACGGAAAACTTGTAGTTGTGTGCATAGCAGACAATTACGGAAAATTAGAAACAGTAATCAAAAACTTTGTAAAGTAGGTTGCATTATGAAAGAATGTATTTTAGAAGATAAAATCTGCACCAATTGCGGAGAATGTGAAGTCTGCGATTTAGATGAAAATAAAAAATGTGACAACTGCGGAAAATGTATCGAATCTTCCGCAGAGTCACGTGCAATAGAAATCTCTGATATTTTATTGGACTTATGATTTTGAGTATTTCCCGGGAGAAACACCCACAAATTTTTTAAACACTCGTATAAAGTTAGCATAATCCGAAAAACCGCACTCGTTGGCGGTGTCCGATACACTTTTTCCTGAAGAGAGAAGCTTCTTTGCTTCTGAAATTCTTTTGGAAACTATGTATTTAGCCACGGTGGTACCAAAACTGTTTTTGAATGCTTTGCACAACTGATTCACAGATACAAATGAGTTCTTTGCAAGAAGCTCAAGTGTCAAAGGTTCACTGTAATGAGCGTTTATATAATTTATGGTGTTTCTGATAGTTTCATTTTCACACTTTGTGACAGAAGTGCCTTCGGCACGCTTCAGGAAAAATTGATTTACAAGTGACAGTATCGTGTTTATGGAAGCGTTTTTAATTATATCGTCACCGAAACCATAGTCGCTTCTGAACGCAATGAGAAGCCTCTGAAGCTCGGAAACTTCGACATCAGATAGAGAAATGCGGTGTGATATATCAGAATCTCTTGTGTAAAAACAACGGGATAAATCAGTTTCCCTGGTGGAATTTGAATAAAGATATTCAGGGTGAATCTGTATAACAAACCTTGCAAAAATACGCTCAGGGCTTGCGGTGATTTTATGAGGCTCAAACTGATTCATTATAAATAAATCGCCGTCGTTTACATCATAAGCTCTTCCGTCTATTAAGAAACTGTTTCCGCCTGATAGGCAGAGAAGAATTTCACAACAGTCGTGAACATGAATATTAATGTCGGGATTTTGTGACTCGGAATAATAAATGCTGTATGTATGACTGTCAAGACATGTAGCGATTGCGTCTTTGCACTTGTTGTGGATGTATTGCATATTACCACCTCTGATAAGAACTGTATGCTTGTATTTTAATACATATGTGTGAAAATTGCAATAAAAAAGCGAAATTTGTAAAGAAATTGCAAATATATTATATATTATAATATTGAACTATTTACTGCATCCAGGTGAATTATAGTTTTTCAAAAACCCGAACATCAAGTCGGGTTTTTTTATTTTGACAGGTTGAAAAGTGTAAAAAAATGTGGTAAAATAATTAAATGACGAATTTTGTAATTTACAAGGAGCGTTACTATGACAAAAAAAGAAGAATTTATAAAAATTTATACAGAGAATATAAAACGCGAAGGCGCAGATAAATTGCTCGAATACTTATTGAGCGCGCAGAGTGATTTCTTTATTGCACCTGCATCTACCCGTTTTCATGGCTCTTACGAAGGTGGTTTGTTAGAGCATTCCATCAATGTGTATAACTGCTTAAAAGATTACCTTGAGCGTCCTCGTGTTAAAGAGGACTATCGACTTGAGTATAGTGACGAAAGTATTGCGATAGTGTCCCTTTTGCACGATTTATGTAAGGTAAACTGCTACAAGGCAGGCACAAGAAATGTAAAGGATTCATCAGGCGTATGGCAGCAAGTACCCACCTTTGAGTATGCTGACGATATGCCCTACGGCCACGGAGAAAAGTCTGTATATATTATTTCAGGATTTATGAAGCTCACCCGTGA
>JAZOSI010000142.1:0-8997 GCA_045657065.1 Congzhengia sp.
ATTATAAACAATAACCCCGAAACAGTTTCAACAGACTACACCACATCAGACAAACTCTACTTTGAACCCTTAACAGTAGAAGATGTTATGAATGTTGTAGAACTTGAAAATCCCATGGGTGTTATAGCGTCATTAGGTGGTCAGACTGCAATTAACTTAGCAGAAGGCTTAATGAAACGCGGTGTAAAACTTATCGGTACAGACTGTGAAGCCATTGAGCGTGCAGAAAACCGTGACTCTTTCGAAAAAATTATGGAAGAGCTTGGAATTCCCCAGCCTAACGGCAGAGCAGTTACAAAAATAGAAGACGGCATCCGCGCCGCAGAAGAAATCGGCTATCCTGTATTGGTTCGCCCCAGTTATGTACTTGGTGGTCGTGCTATGGAAATCGTAGCTGACGAAAAAGGACTTCGCCATTACTTGAAAACTGCCGTTGAAATCGACGAAGATAAACCTGTTTTAGTTGACAAATATATCATCGGTAAGGAAGTAGAAGTTGACGCAGTATGTGACGGTACAGACATTTTCGTTCCCGGTATTATGGAACATGTTGAGCGTACAGGTATTCACTCAGGTGACTCAATTTCTGTTTACCCCACATTCAGTATTTCACAGAAAGTAAAAGATACAATTTTAGACTATACCAAGAGACTCGGTCTTGGTATCGGTATTGTAGGTCTTTATAACATCCAGTTTATCGTAGATAAAGACGAAAATGTTTTCGTTATCGAGGTTAACCCCAGATCATCAAGAACTGTTCCGTTCCTTTCAAAAGCAACAGGCTACAGCCTTGCTGATATCGGTACACTCATAATCCTTGGCAAAACTTTAAAAGATCAGGGAATTACAGAAATTTACCCCGAAGAAAAGAAACGTTGGTATGTAAAAGTTCCTGCATTCTCCTTCTCAAAAATCCGCGGTGTTGACACATACCTTTCACCTGAAATGAAATCAACGGGAGAGGCAATCGGTTATGACAACACTCTGACCAGAGCACTCTATAAAGCGCTTCAGGCGGCAGATATGCACGTACTCAACTACGGTACAGTATTTGCTACAATCGCTGACGGCGACAAAGATGAAGCGCTTCCTTTAATCAAGCGTTTCTACAACCTTGGCTTTAACATTGAAGCATCAGAAGGAACTGCTAAATTCTTAAGAGAAAACGGTATCAGAACTCGTGCGAAGAAAGTAGATGACGGTCCTGACGGAATTCTTGACCACATGAGAAAAGGCTTTGTAACTTATGTTATCAATACCAAGGATATCCACTCAAAAGAACAGAACACAGACGGATATATCCTGCGCAGATGTGCTGCAGAAAATAATATCACAACATTTACAGCGTTGGATACTGTAAGAGTTTTCCTCGATGTACTCGAAGAAATGACTATATGCGTATCAACCATCGATTCTTAAAGGTGGCTTGTGAATCAGGCGCAGAACATCAAAAATAAGTTTTTGATAAAAGAAGGCACTCGTAATTCGAGTGCCTTTTAATTTATATTTTTGATTATCGACATTCTTCACCTCTCGGCGTACAACGTACGCCTTCGGGTAACCCTTTCGGTTCAGACTGTCGATTCTGCATCCAGATTCCCTAAGCCTCTGGCATCAAGTAAAAAGGAATGGTATTGAACCATTCCTTTTTGTTATCTGTTCGGATATTCAGTTTCTACGAACTTTTTCAATGCCGCAACAGATCGTTTTACTTTTTCTGTGTCTATACAGTATGCCATTCTGAAGTAACCCGGGCAACCGAATGAGTCGGCAGGTACTAATATAAGGTCATACTTTAATGCTTTCTTACAGAACGCTACAGAATCTTCTTCCAACGCTTTGGGGAATATGTAGAATGTTCCGTTGGGGCGAACACAAGTAAATCCCAGTTCTGTGAGTGCATCGTAGAGTATATTCATATTTGTTTCATATACTGAAAGGTCAGCGGTTTTATCTGCAAATTCTGCTACTGCCAGCTGGAAAAGTGAAGCAGGGCAGTTGTGGCCGATACCACGGGAAATCTGTCCCATCATAACTACCATTGTCTCGGCTTCGGGACAATCGGGGTGTACCGCTACATAACCTATACGCTCACCAGGGAGTGACAATGACTTGGAGAAAGAGTAGCAGGAAAGTGTGTACTTATAGAATTTTGACGGATAGGGGGAAGCTATTCCATCGTATATGATTTCACGGTAGGGCTCATCAGAAATAAGATAAATAATGTGACCGTATTCTTTTGATTTTTCTTCTAAAATTTCGGCTAATCTCGTAAGCGTACTTTCTGAATATGCTACACCTGAGGGGTTGTTGGGAGTGTTAATTAAAACTGCGGCCACCTTATCGGTAAGCATTTTTTCAAATTCTTCGAAGTTAATCTGGAAATCTTCAACCTGAGGCGGAACAGTTTTTAAAATCGCACCTGAATGATTGATGTAGGGGTTGTACTCGGGAAAGAATGGCGCAAAAGCAAGAACTTCATCGCCGGGCTCTGTTACACATCTTACAGCGTGGGCAATAGCACCTGCCGCACCTGATGTCATAAAAATATGAGTTCCCTTATAATTCATACCAAAACGGCGGTTGAGTGACTCTGCTAACTTTTCTTTTGCCTCGGAAATACCAAGACTTGGGCTGTATCCATGAAGCTTTATGGGGTTTTCTTCCGCAAGTAATTTTGTGAGATAATCTGTGAATTCCTGAGGTACGGGAATTGAGGGATTTCCAAGACTGTAGTCAAATACATTTTCGTACCCGATTTCCTTGCCTCGTGCAGTTGCAAATTCTGATAACTCACGGATTACAGATTTTTGTGTCAACATATCTTTGTATTTTTTTGAAAGCATTGTTAGTCCTCCTGGATCATATTCATAAATTCATCTAATGTCAAAGTGGTAACGCCTAAAGATTCTGCTTTTGCAAGCTTACTTCCTGCGTTTTCACCCACAATTAAAAAGTTTGTTTTTTTAGAAACGGAGGAAAGATTTTCCCCACCGTTTTCTTCTATAATAGCTACGATATCATCTCGTGTTATCCCCTCGAATTTTCCGGTAACAACGAATTTCTTACCTGAAAGAGAAGAACTTTTTCGTTCTGTTTCTTCTGCTTTGTCGTTGATGCCCAATTCTATAAGATGCATAACAAGAGATTTATTTTCTTCTGATTTAAAGAATTCCACAATATTCTGTGCAGTCTTTTCCCCAATGTCGGGAATTTCGGTTAACTCATCAAAACTTGCTGCCATAATTTCTTCCATTGTCTTAAATCGCTTGCATACTGCCTTTGATGATTTTAAACCATTTAAGTTAATACCTAAAGCGTAAAGAAATCTATACAAATCTCTTTCTTTACTACTTTCAATGGAAACAAGAAGATTTTCAGCACTTTTTTCGCCCATTTTATCTAAAGATGCGATTTTTTCTTTTTCCAGAGTGTAAAGGTCTGCAGGGGATATTATAAATCCTTCGTCCAGGAATTTTTCCAAAACTGCAGGTCCTAAACCTTCGATATCCATAGCATCACGGGATACATAATGCATAAGTCGACGAAGGAGCTGTGCAGGGCAACTGTCACCGGTACAACGATGAGCGGCTTCACCATCGACGCGAATAACCGGTGCGCCACATTCAGGGCAAACATCCGGCATATAGAAATCTTTTTCTTCGCCTGTTCTGTCTTTTGATTCAACGCCAACAATTTCAGGAATGATGTCGCCTGCTTTTCGCACATACACATTGTCGCCGATTTTTATGTCGCGCTCACGTATAAAATCAATATTGTGAAGAGTAGTTTTGGAAATCACACTTCCTGCAACTCTTACAGGTTCAAGTAAAGCATTGGGTGTGATTTTTCCTGTTCTTCCAACCTGGACAAATATATCTATGAGACGAGTTTTTTTCGTTTCGGGCGGATACTTAAATGCAACTGCCCAACGGGGACATTTTGCGGTGGTGCCAAGTTCTTCTCTGGTAGCCAAGTCGTTTACTTTAATTACCGCACCGTCAATATCAAAGGGTAGGGTATCTCGCTCGTTGCCTATGATTTCTACCTGACGGAACGCGTCTTCTATGTTTTTGAACACTTCATTCTGCTGAACAGTCTTAAACCCCAGCTCTTTTAAAATTGCAAGTCCTTCGTGATGAGTAGAAAATTCTATACCCTCAGCACGCTGAATGTTGAATATAAATATATCAAGATTTCTTTCTCTTGCAACTGACGAGTCAAGCTGACGAAGACTTCCTGCTGCAGCATTTCTGGGATTTGCAAAAAGAGACTGACCTTTTTCTTCTCTTGCTGCATTCAATTTGTCAAAAGTAGCCTTCGACATAAACACTTCGCCGCGCACTTCAATAAATGGTACGGGAGATGTAAGTTTTAAAGGAATCGAATTTATGGTTTTTAAGTTTTCTGTTACATCTTCGCCGGTTATGCCGTCGCCGCGTGTAGAACCGCGTACAAAAAGACCGTTTTCGTATTCGAGCGATACAGAAAGTCCGTCTATTTTATATTCTGTCACATATTCCACATCGCCTACGGCATCGCGCACACGCTTGTCAAAATCAAACACTTCTTCTTTTGAAAAAGCATCGTTCAGACTCAACATAGGTACGATATGAGTTACACTCTCAAAGTTTTCTGCTACGTTACCTATTACACGTACGGTAGGGGAGGCATGGTCTTTATATTCGGGGTACTTTTCTTCTAAATCTTTTAACTCACGGAGCATCATATCGTACTCGTAGTCGGAAATAGTAGGATTGTCCAGAACATAGTACTGATGAGCGTGATATGTCAAAGTTTTTGTAAGCTCTTTCATTCTTTCTTTCATAAATTCACCCATTTTCACAATATCTTCCTTAATTATACTCCAAACAGACTTAAATTGCAACAATGAAATTACACTTGCATTTTGTTTCATATTGTGGTAAAATATGCATATTGACTATATTTGGAGGTAATACAAATGTTTAACATGGAAGTTTTAGCATTCGTGCTTTACTTTGTTCTGATGCTCGGAATAGGCTTTTTCTTTTTCTTTGCATCAAAAAGCAACGGAGAAAAAGATTACTTTTTAGGTGGCCGTTCTATGGGTCCATGGGTTACAGCTTTATCAGCTCAGGCGTCTGATATGAGTGCATGGTTACTTATGGGGCTTCCCGGTAGTATTCTTGCATTCGGACTTGGTCAGGCATGGATTGGTATAGGCCTTGCAATAGGTACATCATTAAACTGGATTTTTGTTGCTAAAAGACTCAGAAATTTCTCAGTAGCAGCAAATGACTCTATCACAGTTCCTCAGTATCTTTCAAACAGATTTGCATCAAAAAGCCCTGTTTTACAGATAGCAAGTGCGGTTATTTTCTTAGTATTCTTTACCGTTTATGTTGCGTCTGCTTTTGTTGCAGGTACAGATGTATTTACAACAGTATTCGAAGACTTATCAAGAGAAACTGCAATGATTATTTTTGCGGCAATCATCTTAATTTATACATTCTTGGGCGGTTTTAAAGCTGTTTGCTGGACAGACTTTTTCCAGGGAATGCTTATGTTTGTGGCATTACTCGCAGTTCCGATAGTGGCATATTTTGCTATGGATTTAGATAAAGGTGCACTCGCTCAGTCACTTACATATATTGACGGCGGAAAAGAAGTTGTATGTTCTTTCACAACAAACATATTTGCAGCAGACTGGAAAGAAATCGTAAACGGTCTTGCATGGGGACTTGGCTACTTTGGTATGCCTCACATCATTGTTCGCTTTATGTCAATCAAAGAAGCGAAAATGGTTAAAAAGAGTGCCACAATTGCAATTATCTGGGTTGTTATAACATTAGCATGTGCAATCCTCATTGCGTACTTTGGCAGAATGACCGCAATCGGTCAGAACCTCGTAGCATCAGGCGGACAGAAGCTCATCTTTATTCAGCTTGCTCGTGTGATGTTCCCTGCGTTTGTAGCAGGTATTCTGATGGCGGCAATCATTGCAGCTTCTATGTCAACTGCTGACTCACAGCTTTTGGTTGCATCATCATCATTTACAAGTGATATCTATAAACCTGTTATCAGAAAGAACGCTTCTGAAAAAGAAGTTTTATGGGTAGGAAGATTAGTAGTTGTACTTGTTGCGATAGTTGCATACTTTATTGCAAGCAGTAAAGGTTCAGGTGCACAGGCAATCATGAATATGGTAGAAAACGCTTGGGCAGGTTTTGGTTCTGCATTTGGTCCTGTAATTTTACTTTCGCTTTTCTGGAAACGCTTTACATACAAAGGCGCAGTAGCAGGCGTTATCGGTGGTGCAGTAGTTGATGTGTTCTGGCTTCTCTTTATGGGTAGCACAGGCATCTACGAAATCATCCCTGGTGTAATCGTAGGCTTTGTACTTTCTGTTGTGGTTTCTTTACTCGATAAAAAACCTTCAGACGAAGTAGTTGCAATTTACGAAAACGCAGTTTCAAACAATTAAATCAAGACATCATCAACTCCCACAGTTTTCTGTGGGAGTTTTTATGTAGGTTACTTTCCATCTCAAAATATTTTCAAGAAATTTTACGAATACAAAAATGTCTTGAAAATTAAGAAAAATTGTGATAAGATTATTGTGTTGAATTATACTTTGATAAGGTGGCATAAGAATATGGTAGAAAAATCAACCAAGCGTTATGTAAAACCGACGGCAAAAGTTAAAACAAAATTTTCACTTACAAAAAACAGAATATTGCTTATTTTAGACGTTATATATATTTTCTTTGCATATTTTATAACGCCTATCATTATTGACGGTATTGACCATGCTATAGTAACTATGTCGGAAAATTTTGTAACACCGATTATAACAACCGCGATTTTTGTTTTGGTGTTTGCGTGTTCCAAAGTTTATTCAGTTATGTGGATACACGCAAGCATAAAAGATTACCTTCGTTTGTTGCTGGCAGGCGTAGTATCATCAGCTGTTACGTTGATTGCAGACTTTGTTTTAGTGGGACTTAAATTAACTCATTACGGACCTAAGCAAACTGCATGCGTGTTGTTTATTGCTTTGGTGTGCATTGCTATGACAAGAATGTTCTTGTACGCTATTTATAGTTTTTACCGTGAAAGACAGCACACAACAACCGTTTCTTCAAAGAAGACAAAACGTCTTTTGATTGTAGGTGCGGGAAGTGCGGCTATGATTATGCTTAAGGATTTAGCCAGCAATGACAACCTGAACTATAATGTAATCGGTTTTATTGATGATGACAAGAATAAGAAAAACGCCATAATCTATGGTGTAAAAGTCCTTGGCGACAGATATGACATTTTAAATATCTGCCACAAATATGATGTAGACGAGATTCTTATGGCACTTCCTTCTGCGTCATCATCTGATAGAAGGGAAATACTTGAACTCTGTAACGAAACAGGCTGTAAGATTAAGATTTTACCCAGTATTGATCAGGTTATCACAGGCACTGACATCAAGCGCCATGTAAGAGATGTGCAGATTGAGGACTTGCTTGCCCGTGATCCTATTAAGCTAAACAATGATAAAATTGGAGATTACATAGAAGGAAAAACCGTTTTAGTTACAGGTGGCGGCGGTTCAATCGGTTCAGAGTTATGTCGTCAGATTATGAGATATAACCCTGAAAAACTCGTTGTACTGGATATATATGAAAACAACGCATACGACCTTCAGATGGAGCTTAATTCCAAATACGACAGAGAAAAGATTGATATCGTAATAGCATCTGTAAGAGATAAAGAGCGCTTGAGAAAAGTATTTGCAAAATATAACCCCTACATTGTTTTCCACGCCGCAGCTCATAAACATGTTCCGTTGATGGAAGACAGCCCTGGTGAAGCGGTTAAAAACAATGTATTTGGTACACTCAATACTGCACAGTGTGCAGACGAATTTGGCGTTAAGCGTTTTGTACTTATTTCAACAGACAAAGCAGTAAACCCCACAAATGTAATGGGTGCTACAAAGCGTATGTGTGAAATGATAGTGCAGACAGCTCAGCAGAACAGCAAAACCGAGTTCGTTGCAGTTCGTTTTGGTAATGTATTAGGTTCTAATGGTAGCGTTATTCCGCTTTTCAAAAAACAGATAGAAGCAGGCGGTCCTGTTACTGTAACTCATAAAGATATTACAAGATTCTTTATGACTATTCCTGAAGCTGCACAGCTCGTACTCCAGGCTGCAAGCTATGCTCAAGGCGGAGAAATATTCGTACTTGATATGGGCGAACCTGTGAGAATTTACGACCTTGCAAAGAACCTGGTAAGACTTTCGGGCTACACACCCAATGAAGATATGAGAATTGAAGTTTGCGGTCTTCGTCCCGGAGAGAAACTCTACGAAGAACTTCTGATGGATGAAGAAGGACTAAAAAACACAGAACACGAAAAAATCTTCATAGGCAAGCAGATAGATGTTAAAAAAGATGAGTTCTTTGAAATGCTGGCAGAGTTAAAAACTGCTGCAGAATCCTGCGATGTTGAGTTGATAAAAGAGAATATCGAGAAAATAGTTCCTACGTATAAAAGAAAGAAATAAATAAGCATTAAAAAACCTCCCGAAAATTCGGGAGGTTTTTATTCTATAACGAATACCACGCGATAGTCGCGTGGTTCAAAAAAGGTTAACCGATAAATAGATGGAAAAGTAAAGTATACAAAAAAGTATATTATTATGCAACATTGTAGCATAGCACAAGTAAATTGTTGGAAAGCCTTCCCCTTGAGGGGAAGGTGGGTTTTGCGGAGCAAAACTCGGATGAGGTGGTAATGTAGATACTAAAAGGCTTTATAATAAACACCTCATCAGTCTCGCCTTGCTCGACAGCTTCCCCTCAAGGGGAAGCCTGCAAAGAGATAACCCATTTATGGGTAGCAAGTAACAGTTTGCATGGCTGGCAGGCCAACCAAAAACGCACTTGTGCGTAGCCAGTAGTATTAGGGCTATGCCCGAAAATGAAATACCACCCGCTATGCGGGTGGATTTTTATT
>JAZOSI010000143.1:0-6942 GCA_045657065.1 Congzhengia sp.
GGAAAATTGCCCACCCCAAAAACCCCTCCTCCCATTGGTACGCAGGGGACACTCTGCAGGCCGCTATCGGTCAGAGCGACAACCGTTTTACACCATTGGCACTGGCTAATTATGCTGCGGCTTTAGCCAACGGCGGAACGCTTTATGCTGCTCATATTTTAAAAGCGGTGGATGAAGAAAAAGTCATACCCACTGTGAAAAATAAAATTTTTATGAGCAATGAAACCTTAAATGCTATCCGTCAGGGTATGCTATATGTTACCCAAAAAGGCACAGCAAAATCTGTGTTTTTTGATTTTCGCGTGTCCGTTTCAGGTAAGACCGGCACATCACAGGTGTCAGGCAAGACAAACGGGCTTTTTATAGGTTATGCTCCTGCTGATGCTCCCGAGATTGCCTTTTGTGCCGTAATTGAGGGTGCGCCCTCGGGAAATACTGCTGCCGAAGTTATAAAAAACGCTATACCGACACATTTTAATATACAGAAAGGAAACTGATTATGGTTACACTAAAAGGAAGTCCAAAAGGAATAATGATTATGATAGAAGAGGTAACAGCTGATGTTGCCGCCAAAGAGTTACGCGAAAAGCTCGCAGAATGTGCGTCTTTTTTTAAGGAAGAAGCACTTGATGTGTTTATGACAAGCACCACACTCACCGATGTGGAAGTGTATGAGCTTCAGGGGATTGTGGCAGAAGTTCTTAGCGGCACGACGGTCAACTTCATAGACCATATACCGAAAATGCTTCCCAAACAGCACTCGGTATTAGATGAACTGGGCGCTAACGAGGGTATAACAAAATTCATCCGCACAAAAATTGCAACAGGTGAAAAAATAGAATACGAAAACAATCTCATTATCATCGGCGATGTGGAAAAAGGCGCAGAAATTGTCTGTGGCGGAAATGTCTTTGTTATGGGAAGTCTTTTTGGTTCCGTTACCATTACAAATCCTGCTTGCGTGGTTGTGGCTATGAAACTTATGGCAGAAAATATAAAAATAGGCGATTATCAAACAAAAGTCGTAAAAAATGCTCTCAAAAAGTTTTTGTCCGTGCCTGAAATCGCATACCTTTTGGGAACGGAAATAAAAATCGAACAGTATTCATAAAAAATTTTTAAAAATTTATAGACTACGAAAAAAAATTATGATATACTCATATTGTAAGAAAATACATAGACAGGGGTTGGTAAAAAAATGAATATAGCTTTAATTGCCCACGATAAGAAAAAGGAACTTATGATACAGTTCTGTATAGCATATAAAGGTATCCTTTCAAAGCATATGCTCTGTGCAACAGGTACCACAGGCGGTCTTATTTCCGATGCTACGGGGCTTGAGGTCCATAGATTTTTATCAGGTCCCCAGGGCGGCGACCAGCAGATTGGTGCAAGAATTGCCTACAACGAAATTGACCTTGTGCTTTTCTTCCGTGATCCGTTGACAGCACAGCCTCACGAACCCGATGTTTCGGCGTTGTTCCGTCTTTGTGACGTGCACAATGTTCCCCTTGCTACAAATGTGGCAACGGCGGAAGTGCTTATTCGTGGATTAGATCGTGGAGATTTAGATTGGAGAGATATAGTTAACCCTAAAGAGTAAGATGGCTTGTTAATCAAGCGCAGAACATCAAAAATAAGTTTTTGATAAATGAAGGCACTCGGATTGCGAGTGCCTTTTAATTTATATTTTTGATTATCGACATTCTTCACCTCTCGGCGTGCGGAAAAACTGACTTCGCTAATCAGATTTGCGTACATCGCAAATCTTCATCGCTCCGTAGTTCTTCCTTTTTCAAAAAATGGTCACTAACCATTTTTTGAGAGAGACACAGCGATGGAACGAGCCAACTATTTCTGTTTACAGAAATATATGCGAGTGAAATCAGATGTGGCGAGGCTTCGGGTAACCCCTACGGGTTCAGACTGTCGATTCTGCATCCCGATTCCCGTCGCCTGCAACAGGCGAAATAAAAAGCACTCCTTTTGGAGTGCTTTTTATTTAAATATTTTCTATATAGTTAATGATTTCTTCTTCGGTAGCGATTATCTTGCCTTGGGCATAATCGTCTTTTCCGCCGCCGCGACCATTGAACTTGTCGTTTAAATTCTTTACGATATCCTTTACTCCGCCTGATTTTGAAGAAATTACATACAGGCAGTTGCCTTCGGCATCGTATGAGAAGAACATACATTTTTTATCATTTCCCAAAGCATTTACACAGTGTCGGAGTTCGTCAAAGGAAAGACCTTTTGTTATGGAATATGTTATTTCGTTTGCTGTCTTTGGGTTGAGCTTTAAGAGTGCGAGTTCATTTTTAAGGGCTACTATTTCGGCTTTCAATGATTTTAACTGCTCGGTCTGTTTTTCTACTGTTTCTCTTACCGCATTTCTTGATGCTGAAAGCAATCCCATCAGGGATTTATTTTCATCATTTAAAAATCCGTAGTCAGAAAGAGCATATCCCCCTGCCAATAGCTCTACACGAGTTCCGCCTTTGTATGAGTAAAAATCTATAACCTTAATGAGCCCTGCTTCACCCGTCTTGCTCACATGGGGAGCACAGCAGGCACAAAGGTCGGTGTCTTCTATATTTATAATTCTCACATTTTCTGTAAGGTCAAGTTTACTGCGGTAGGAAAGGCTTTCGGGGTTTTCGGGAAATTCTACGGCTACTTCACGGTTTTCCCAGATTGCTTTATTGGAAAGCATTTCTGCATTCTTTATATCGTCAAGAGAGAGATGTCCGTCAAAATCCACTGTCATTTTGCCGTCTTCGCTCATATGAAAACCCACATTGTTGTAGCCGTGGATTTTATTTATGATGCCTGAAATTATATGTTCTGCGGTGTGGCTCTGCATACGAAGAAACCTTATTTCCCAGTCGATTATGCCCGTCACATCGCCTGACAGTTCTGATGCAGTTTTATGGATAACAACACCGTCTTTTTCCTGAACATCTAAAACTTTTACTCCGTTTATTGTGCCCTTGTCCGCAGGTTGTCCGCCACCTTCGGAAAAAAACGCGGTTTTGTCTAATACTACATCAAAGTATTCTCCGTTTTTTGTGCAAGAAATTACCTTTGCCGTAAATTCACGGCAATAAGCGTCTCTTTCATATATTTTCACGTTATCATCTCTTTTCGTAGATAAATTCAAGGTTTTGTTCTGTGTCTATAAATTCTTTTATTTTTTCTTTGTCGTCAAAAACAGAATATGCAAGTAAGAGCTTGATATATGCACACTCGTCAGTCATTCCGTATAGGGAATGTACATTTTTCTGTCTTACTTTTTCTGTACTTTCATATACTTTTCCGTAAAAGAGCGACGGAGAAATATATAAATCAACACCAAGTTCTTCGCATTTTTTTATAAGGTACATAACAGAGTGAGTGTCCTCTTTCGTACAAACCGTACCTGAATGGTATGCGCTATGCAGGATTGCTTTATAATTTTTGATATCAAAATCTTTATAATCCATTCCCACATAGGGAGTGATTTTTAATATGCAGTTTTTGAGTGAAAAATCATCAGGAATTGGTGCGGTTGTGCTTTTTTGGGGTTCGTTTATCGGGGCGGAATAAAAATCCTCAGAATAGTTTCCGCACTGACGTATTCGTGATGCGAAATGAACATACATAATGCCATCGGAAATGTTTTTATATGTTACATACACATTAGGTTTGATGCCATCTTTAATGCACTCAACCGCCTTGGCAAAATTTTCGTTTCCATTGGAAGTACTGTCATCAAGGGGTTTATTTGCAGACACAAAAATCACAGGGATTTTGTTGTCCTTTAAAATAAGAGAAAATAGAGATGCCGTAAAGCCTAAAGTGTCAGTTCCGTGTAGAATTATAACACCGTCGTAGCGGTCTTTTTTTATGTTTTGTCTGTAAGCGTCAAGTATTTTATTCCACTTATTAACCGTCATATTTTCAGACAAAATCATCAGGTTATCGCAAACATAAAAACTTGTATCGTCTTTGTGATTGGTTTTATAGTTTTCTACTATTTTGATGCCTGCTCTTTCCTGAATAGATAGCGTGCCTCTTGAGTTTTCGCCTGTACAGATTGTACCGCCTGTGGGGATTACAAGAATTTTCATATTATCACCTTAAAACAGTACAGCGAAAGCAGAAAGCCTTCGCTGTATAAGTTTATTATTTTAATTTCTGCTCGAGTAACTCTTTGATAACAGCAGGGTCGCCTGCGCCTTTGAGCTCTTTCATACAAGCACCGAAAAGTGCCTGAATAGCTTTCACTTTACCATTTTTGTAGTCTTCAACTGCGGCGGGGTTAGCGGCAATCGCTTTATCTACGATACTTTCAATAGCGCCTGCGTCTACTTTTTTGTCAAGACCGTTTGCCTTGCAGTATTCAACAGGGTCAGCGCCCTCTTCTACAACTGCAATCAACACTTTTTTACCTGCGTTACGGTTGATTGTACCGTCCTCTACCATCTTGATGATAGCATAGAGTTTATCAGCAGTGATGATTCCGTCATCAAAAGACTTGCCTGCCTTTGATAAAATACCTGTGCAGTCAGTGAGTACCCAGCCTGCAGCATCTTTTGCATTTACGCCTTTTGCCACTGTATCATCAAGGAGTTTACTGATTTTATTGTCAGAAAGCAGGATTTCGATTTCTTTTTCAGAGATACCTGCTGTTCTGTAATCTTCTGCCTTTTCGTCTACTGCTTCGGGTTTGTTTCTCTTAATTTCTTCAAGCCACTCGTCGTCAATGATAATAGGCATAAGGTTTGCATCGGGGAAATATCTGTAATCTGCTTCTGTTTCTTTATTTCTCATTGCAAAGGTTTTGCCTGTTGCATCGTCGTATCTTCTTGTTTCCTGAACCAGTTCTTCAAGTTCATACTCGATAGCATCAATGTGGCGCTGTGCCTCGTAGTGAATAGCTTTTTCGATAGCTTCAAAAGACGCCATATTTTTGATTTCGGTACGAACGCCGAACTCTTCGCTACCCTCAGGGCGAACAGAAATGTTTACGTCGCAACGCATTGCGCCCTCTTCACATTCTGAAATACCGCCTGAACGGAACATTGATTTTAATTTATTAAGGTATGTTACAACTTCTTCTGCACTGCGGAAGTCAGGCTGTGTAACGATTTCTATAAGCGGAACACTTGTACGGTTAAAGTCAACATAAGAATATTTACCGCTGTGAACAAGTTTACCTGCGTCTTCTTCCATGTGAATCTGCTTGATACGGATATCACGAGCCCCTTCAGATGTTTTTACAGTAACCACACCGTCTGTACAGATGGGGTGGTTAATCTGTGTGATCTGGTACGCACAGGGAAGGTCAGGGTAATAGTAGTTTTTCTTATCGAATGTTGTGTAGCGGTTGATGTTACAGTTAAGCATAAGACCTGCTGTCACTGCAAGCTCAACAACACGCTTGTTCATTATGGGAAGCATACCGGGCATACCACTACATGCAGGGCATACACAGTCGTTGGGTTCTTTTGCTTCGGAGTGTCCTCCGCAAGAGCAGAAAATCTTTGATTTTGTGTCAAGTTCTACGTGTGTTTCAAGACCGATGACAAGTTCGTATTTCATAATTATTCACCCATCCTTTCAACAGCGGAAACTAAGCTCAAAAGTTTACTATCGGAAAAATGCTCGCCCATAAACTGCACTCCGCAACCAACAGCGGCAGGAAAACCTGTGAGGTTTGCGGTCGCTGTAAAGATGCTTTCTTCAAAAACTTTACCAAAAGCGTCAGCTATATCGTATGCTTCGTATGAAGATTTCTTTGATGCAGGGATTAAAACTGCATCGTACTGTGCGAAAATCTCTTTCATAGCATCACTGACAACTCTGCGTACTCTTAAGGATTTATCGTAGCAGTCGCGATAACGATTCTTTGATAAAACGTCAGAGCCGTAAAGGATTACTGCTTTTGTCAAGAAGTTAAAGCCCTCTGTTCTTGAATTTACATATAATTCGTCAATATTTTTATATTCTTTTGCACGGTGGCCGAATTTTACGCCGTCGTAACGAGAAACATTGTTACAGGTTTCGGCGGTCATAAGGATCTGCCATGCTGTGTTTGCTATTTCAAACAAATCACATTCGATTTCATCTACTGTAACGCCTGCCTTTTCTAAAGCAGATTTTGCAGATTTGATTTTGGCTTTAACATCTTCGTCTGCCAAATCAAAAAGGTCGCGTACCACAGCAACTTTTAAGCCTTTTGCATCTTCAATTGTGTAATCGTAAGAAGCATCTTTTAAGCTTGTGCCGTCTTTAGAGTCGTGGCCTGCGATTTTCGCCATTATTTCTGCCACTGTCGCAGAATTTTTTGCGCTTACACCAACAGCTTCGCCGGATGCAGCACAAGAAATCACACCATATCTTGAAACCGTGCCGTATGTGGGCTTTAAGAAGCAAACATCGGAAATGGCAGCACCTCGTCTGGGTGTACCGTTCATATCTACACAAAGAGTTGCTTTTACTTCGCCTGCGGCTACTGCTTCTGATGCTGCGTGTGAAAGGGCATCTGTTTTTTCAGCATAGTGTGAAAACTCTCCCAAAATGTCAAGACCAAATTCCCCTGTGTGGGTTGTGGCTTTTACCTTTTCGCCTGATTTTTCTAATCTTTCTACACATTCTGCTGAAAAGAGAGATGCAAAACCATCAAGGATTTTTGAACCTGCTGCGGTTTTTACACCTTTTATGAGAATTGTTTCGTCAACGGCGATTGTACCGTTTGTATCAATTATTTCTTTAAAAAATTTCATCCTACACACCTCACTTTACAAGTCTTGGTACCTGCCAGCTGTCGTCACTGCGCTCAGGCGCACCTGAGAGCAAATCTTCACGAGAGAAGGGTTGCTTGCGGGCGTCATCACGAAGTACGTTTGTCATTGGCATTACGTGTACCATTTCTTCTACATTTTCTGTGTCAACAGTTGC
>JAZOSI010000144.1:0-6798 GCA_045657065.1 Congzhengia sp.
TTCGCCGTTTGCTTTAACTAAACTATAAGTAAAGTCAGGGTTTAATGCGATGGCTACGTTTCCAGGCAATGTCCATGTGGTTGTTGTCCAGATAACGAAGTAGATGTCGGATTTATCTACGCCTGTTCCATCAAACACACCGTTATCATCAGAAACTCTGAATTTAACATAGATAGAGCTTGTCTTATCTTCTTCGTATTCGATTTCAGCTTCTGCCAATGCTGTTTCACAGTCGGTACACCAGTAAATAGGTTTCAAGCCTTTGTAGATGTAGCCTTTTTTCGCCATTTCACCGAAAATTTCTACCTGTTTTGCTTCAAATTCGGGAGCAAGTGTAAGGTATGAATCATCCCAGTCACCCAAAGCACCGAGTCTTTTGATCTGTGACTTCTGGTTTTCTACCTGTGAAAGTGCAAATTCACGACACATATCACGGAATTTTACGATACCAACTTCGTGTCTGTTAACACCGAGCTTTTTGATAGCCTGTCTTTCGATAGGAAGACCATGTGTATCCCAGCCGTGAATATAGGGAGCTTTGAAGCCGTCCATATTCTTAAATCTTGTGATAACGTCTTTTAATGTTTTATTGAGGGCGTGACCCATATGCATATCACCGTTTGCATAGGGAGGGCCGTCATGAAGTATGAAAAGGGGTTTTCCTTCGTTGTTTTCCATCAATTTTTCATACATATTTTCGTCTTGCCATTTTTTGAGTATTTCGGGTTCTCTTTGGGGAAGGTTTGCTCTCATCGAGAACTCAGTTTCAGGCAAATTAAGGGTCTTGCCGTAATCTTCTGCCATTTCTTTCTCTCCTAACTGTTTATATATGTCTTATTCATCGCCGTTAAGGTCGATAAATTCTTCTACTGATTCATTTTCTTCTGAAACTTCAGGTTCTTTTATTTCAATCTTTTCGATTCTTATTGTTTCAGATGTGATATCAACTTTGGGAGCAGGAGCAGTTATTTCTGCTTCTTCTTCGCTTTCGGGGAATTCGTCAAGCATGCTGATATATGTATTAAGAACTGTTCTGAGCTTTGCACGCACAAGTGAACTTCTGCCTTCGATTTCTGCACATTCGCGTGTTAAGGCGTCTATTCTTGCATCCATTTTAGTATACTCTGCTTCTGCGCGGATTTTCGCTTCTTTAACTATGTTGTCTGCCTGATCGTGTGCGTTTTTTATAATTTCTTCACTTGTTCTCTGTGCTGAAATTATGGCACTTCTCATTGTTTCTTCCATTTCTTTGTAGTTTTCAATTGCATCTGTTAAAATAGCATTCTTATCCTTAAGACCTGCGTTTTCACGGTATATTTTTGCATAGTCCTTGGTAAGTTCTGTCAAAAACGCTTCTACTTCGTCAATGTCATAACCTCGGAAGCTTTTTCCAAATTCTTTGTTCTCTAAATCTACAGGCGTAATCATAGTCATTCGTCCTCTCTTTATTAGCCTACGGCTAAATATATTTCTTTATTTTTAATACAATCCTGTCTTTTTTCGTCTTACCGGCTATATCCTCTACTACAAATCTTCCATGATGTCTTATTGATACAACATCACCGGGATTGAGTTTTTTATCAGGATTGTTTTCAACTGTAAAGTTTACATTTACATTGTCCTGAAGTATGTGTCTTGATGATTCGCTTCTTCCCATTCCTGCTACTGCAGAAACTATGGCGTCAAGTCGCATGGACGAAACTATAACATCAAACTCGCGAAATTCGTGTTTTATCTGACAGGTTAAATCATACGGACACTCTTCTGTTTCAACTTTCTTTCTTCCTACGGTTTTTAAGTTGTACAGTATGTAGTCTGCAGCGTTCATTTCACACATTATGACTGCATGATCTCCGTTAAAATAAATGTCCCCTACCATTTCCCTCTTTATGCCCAGCCCCAAAACTGCGCCTAAAACATCCCTGTGATTGCAACCTGAAAGGTTTTTGATCAATACGGGTACTATGGGGAAGTCTGTTTTGTCGGGTTCCATAAAATCCGGGAAAAATCCCAATATCACCCGCTCTGCATCATCAGTTCCACCGTATATCATACATGTAACATCGGCAGGCATACGATAGGAGTTTCTAAAAACCGCCAGTTCGTGAGGACTTATGAAATGAGAGAATTTGGCGCTTTTGTATTTTAATACCGAATGCACAAAATCTTCACATCTTGAAAGCCACTCACGGTCAACGGAATTGTTTGTTTTCATAAGTGATTATAATGTGAAGCCGTTTGCTCTTACGCTGTCGCGGTAATTTCCTGTAACTTCAACATTGCTGGGTGTGATAAGGAAAATTCTGTTTGAAACGTTCTGCATTTTGCCGCCTACACCGTAAACTGCACCTGAAAGAAAATCAACCACTCTGCGTGTTGATTCGTTGTCGAGTTTTTCTAAGTTTGCAACAACGGGTTTTCTGTTCTTTAAGTGGTCAGCTGCGTCTTTTGCATCGTCAAAGCTTGCAAAGTGGATAACTACCACTTTAGCGGGTGCGCCACCAGAAATTGATGAAACCTTTGCTTTTCTGCCAAGACCAAACGCAGGTTCAACTGCTACTTCTTCTTCCTCTGTTTCTTCTACTTCGTAGATTTCCTCTTCTTCTTCACCAAGGCCTATCCACTTCATCATTTTGTTAAATGTGCTCATTTTTTACATCCTTTCAAATTATAGCATTTTTGTTATTTTTATATTAAGTTCTTTTGCGCTTAGTTAAACAGTGCACTGCCCACGCGTACCAGTGTTGCACCTTCTAAAATTGCCTCGTAGTAATCTCCGCTCATTCCCATAGAAAGATGCTCCATGGAAATTCCGGGAATTTTTCTGTCAGCAATATCCATCGAAAGTTTTTTCAAATCGTAAAAATACTTTCTGCATTCGTCAGGTGTAGCAATTAACGGTGCCATAGTCATAAGGCCCGAAACCTTTATCCCGGGAAGCCCTGACAGTTTTTCCATCAAAGGAATGCTCTCATCGGGTGTTATTCCGAATTTGCTTTCTTCACCTGAAACATTTACCTGTATCAGAATATTTGCCACTCTGTTTATTTCTGAAAATTTATTACCGATTTCTTCTGCAAGTTTTAAACTGTCAACAGAATGAATCATCGAAACTTTATCTGCAATATATTTTACTTTGTTTGTCTGCAAGTGGCCTATTAAGTGCCATGTTGGTTCGTCCTTTAATGTTTCATATTTTTCAAGGAGACTCTGCACTCTGTTTTCGCCAAGTGTCATTACACCTGCATCCATTACTTCTTGTGCCTCTTTTGCGGTTACGGTTTTCGTTACCGCAACAAGTGTTATATCATCAGGATTTCTGTTGGCTTTCACTGCCGCATCAGAAATTCTTTCCATTACTCTTTTTACATTATCTTTTATCACATTAACCATCCTTTATTGTGATACTATTACTCTGCCGTCTTCAAAGACAGGTGCCGCAGTTACAACCTCGTCATAGGTTTTTATAGGCTGGTTGGGGTCTGCAGATTTAACTACGGCTTCTTCTTCGTTGCTGTATACTATCTCAATGGGAATAAACTTCATTACAGCACCGCGTTTCACATAAAGTCCAATAGCTTCTTCTTCTGTGTGAATGTACTCTATACGGACTTTATATCCCTCGATGCTTTTTCTTACAAATTCCACATTTACAACTCTTTTTTCCAGAAGTCCCTGGATGTGTTTTTTGCACTCCGAAACTACTGTTACATTACCTTTTGAATCAGGCTCTGAAATGTAGCGGATGAATGCGTCAGTATCTCCAGATGAAAAATCAGAAAATCTCAATGTCGCTTTATCTCCGACTTTCATTTCTTTTGCCAGTTCTTTTTCAATATTTACTGCAACCATAAAAGAATAGTTGTCAATAACTTTGAATGTGTACTTGTTTTCTTCGTCTGTTATAAGTTCGCCGTTTTTAACTTCATTTATTGCGGTTTTTATGTTTTCGGGTTTCAAGTTTTCAAAATTATCGTAAGTGAATACACCCTCGTATCCGTCTCTGCCCTCAACAAAAATCCCTGACATATTTGCTGAAACTACATTCTCTGCTCTACCAAGTTTTCTCTCTAACTGATACTTTCTTTCCTGGAGTGCAGTGAGTGTATCTACCGACGATTCTTTTTCGCCGTTTGCAACGGCTTTCTGCTCTGCAAGCATTGTCATCTTATACTTATATTCAGGAAGTCTTATGAGTTCGTTGTGGCTGGTAAAGTCTATTACTTCATCCACATATTTTGAAAGCTCCGCCTCCATCTTCATAGTGTCATTTATAAACACGGAACTTCCGCTGTTACTTTCCTGAATAGCAGTGATTTTTTTGTTTATATCTGAAAGTTCTTCTTTTAAGCTTTCATCTTCTGTGTTGCTGTAAAGCATAGCAATTATCTGACGGTTTGAAACGCGGTCGCCGTTTTTTACATAGATTTCCGTAGCGCCGGAAAGATTAACTGTCTTTACATTTTCCTTTTTTATAAGCACACCCTGGGTCATGCTCATCTCTTCTATCTTGTCCTCCTGAAGAAGTTCCACGGATATACGTGAGTCGAACAATCCTCTTATAAAATATGTGATAACAAGAACAACGAAAAGCACAACGGGTATCAACCATTTATTATTCTTCATAGCTTTTCCTCGGTACATTTTTACACAAAAATACACATTTATATCAATTCTATTTAATCATACCATACTTTACTCTCTTTTGCAACGAAAAAACACAAAAAAGTTTGATTTTTTATAGATAAAAATAATCCCTGATAAAAATCAGGGATTATCATATATTTTTACATATCCAGAACTAAAAATTCAGGCGTGCCGTTTTTGTACGAAAGCGCAATTTCGCCCTCTACAAGAGGCGTGATATACTGTGTGAATTTATCCGTTACAAAGTTTTTCTCTTCGTTTATGTAGTCATCAGGAACGCATCTTGCAACATTTGCAACCTTGTCCACATCCTGCGCTTCGTAAGATACAGTATAGGGGGTATCAGATACTCTTTTTATCGCCATGACAATACCTGTTTTTCCCAGAATTCCTTCCCCAACTGCGCTGTAACCGAGGTTAAACGATTCGTCAATATCGGTTTTGCTCAAAATGTGAGATGCACATCTCTGGGGAGTGTTGAGTTCGATACTTCTTACCTTGACACCAAACTTTTCTTTTACGAGTTTTTCCAATACTTTACCTGTACCACCTAGTTGGGTATGTCCGAAAGCGTCAGAGGACATCTCTGCCATCATATTGCAGATGTATTTTCCGTCTTTTGTTCTTATGCCTTCTGATGCCACTACTAAAACATGGTTTTTCTCTTTTAGTTTTTTGTCTACATCAGAGAAAAACTTCTCAACATCAAATTCACATTCAGGAAGATATATAAGGTCAGGATTTGCAAGGACAGACGCTCCTGCAAGCCAGCCTGCATCTCTGCCCATAACTTCTACTATTTCAACAGACTTTAAGTCATATACGCCTGCATCAAACATAATTTCTTTTACTGTTGTGGCAATATACTTTGCCGCACTGCCAAAGCCCGGTGTGTGGTCCATTTCAGGAAGGTCGTTATCTATGGTTTTTGCTACACCCACAAAGTTTATATCTTTGCCCTTTGCTTTTGCATATTTTGAGAGTTTATTGGCTGTGTCCATAGAATCGTTTCCTCCAATGTAGAAAAAGCATCCTATGTTGTACTCTTCTAATATGTCAAATATTTTTTCGTAAAGAGCTTTGTCTTCTTCGGGCAATTTCATTCGGCAGGATCCAAGGTAAGATGAGGGGGTTTTCTTTAAAAGTTCGATTTTCTCATCGTTATTTCCTAAAGCATCCAAATCCACGATTTTCTTTTTGAGCATACCTTCTATGCCGTTTACCATGCCGTAAACCTTGCCTACTTTTTCACTTTCTACACCTGCTTTTATCACTCCTGCAAGTGTGGCGTTTATAGCAGCGGTAGGTCCGCCTGACTGTCCTACGATAATGTTCTTTAATTCACTCATTTTTATCTCCTTGTAAAGTGTTTTGCAGTTATTTGGTCTATACATCTTTTTTTGTGCATCCGATTACCACAAGTGAGCTTATGCACAAAAGGTATGGATAAAACAATTTCGGTATGATTTCAAGTGCGGAAATCTGTGCACCTAATGCTGAAACTGCAGAAATTGCCACGAGCATCTGTGCACCATACGGCAGAATCGCCTGGAATACACAGGAAAATGTATCCAAAATTGATGCAGCCTTTCTGGGTGATATACCGTAATCTTTTGCGATTTCATTCGCAATGGGGTTTGCCATAACAATCGCTACGGTATTATTTGCAGTAGCAATATCTAAAACGCCAACAAGTACACCCATACCTACCTGGCCACCTTTTTTTCCACGGAAGACTTTTTTGATTCCTGAAAGCAACGCATCAAAGCCGCCGTATTCACGAATAAGCGCACAAATCGCAGAAACCAGAACAGTAACAACGATTGTTTCAAACATTCCTGAAGCACCTGCTCCCATATTGGAAAGAAGCGCCGTAAACTCTGTACCTCCTGTCAGAAGCATTATTGCAGAGCCTGAAACAATGCCTATAAGAAGAACCACAAATACATTTATCCCTAAAATACCGCCTATTAAAACAAGTATGTAAGGAATTATCTGTACAAGATTATAATCATTTATAACGGCACCGTTAATTTCGGTATTCAATGACATAATCATTATAATAATCAACGAAGCTATTGCTGCAGGTAAAGCTATAAAGAAGTTTTCCTTGAATTTATCTTTCATCTGGCAGCCCTGACCGTTACAAGC
>JAZOSI010000145.1:0-3730 GCA_045657065.1 Congzhengia sp.
TGCCGTTTTCATCTTTGCATTCGCCACAAGCGTCAAGACAACCAGCACCAGAGTTGAGAAGGTGGATGATACCGCCGTTTTCTTTTGCTTTACCTTCTAAGTCATAACCTGTAACACGCTTTGTAGCTTCAGGTGACCAGAATGTACGAACGTCAGCAAAAATCTGTGCACGATGTGTAAGCAATCTCATGAATAACATACACATACCGTTTAATACGTCGTTTTCTGTAGCAAGTGTGTAGGGTTCACGAGCGCCTTCGTAGTCAAATGTTGAGCTAAGAAGTGCTTCAGGGTAGTCACAGTTGGGCCAATGGTCTGTCCACTGACGCTGTCCCTGGAAACCACCTGCGATAGCGTTGTGACCTGATTTTTCTTCTTCAAATTTATCGTCAAGAGTGGGGTTACCTGCCATCAAATCTTTGATTATACAGTACATTTTAACTGTGAATTCCCACTGTTTTTCTTTTTCTTCATCTGAGAATTTAACGATATCGGGGTTATCATCACGGCCTTCTTTGCAATGTTCTTTTGTCCATGCAAGAGCCTTCTGATATTCTTCTTCGTTGTAGATGCCTTCTTCCATACGGCGGAGGACTTCTACTTCGTCAACAGATTCGATTCTCATGCCAAAGTATGCTTCCATGAAGTCCTGATCGATGATAGAACCAGCAATACCCATACACTGTGAACCAATCTGTAAGTAAGACTTACCGCGCATTGTAGCAACTGCAACAGCAGCACGACCAAATCTTAAGAGCTTTTCTTTTACGTCTTCAGGAATTTCAGAAACCTGATCAACATCCTGAACTTCGTGACCATAAATACCGAAAGCGGGTAAGCCTTTCTGTGCATGACCTGCTAAAACTGCAGCAAGGTAAACTGCACCTGGACGTTCTGTACCGTTGAAGCCCCATACACCTTTGATTGTGTGAGGATCCATATCCATTGTTTCAGAACCGTAGCACCAGCAAGGTGTAACAGAAAGTGTGATATCTACGCCTTCTTTTCTGAATTTGTCAGCACAAGCTGCAGCTTCGGGAACACGACCGATGCTTGTGTCTGCGATAACTACTTTAACGGGTTCTCCGTTTGAGTAGAAAAGATTTTCTTCGAATAATTTTTTAGCGGCCTGTGCTAAAGCCATTGTCTGACCTTCGAGGTTACCACGAAGGTTCAAAGGACCGCGACGTCCGTCGATACAAGGACGAATGCCGATAACGGGGTAATCACCAACGTATCTGTTTTTTGCCATTTCATTTTCCTCCATTTATAATTTATTTATATTTTAAAAAATATCAATCTGTGATAATAACTGTACGAGTAGCAATAATTATCTTTGGATATTATGACTAAAGGTATCATAAATATTATACTACTTATTGTGTAAAAAGTCAATCGGTTATTATTATAAAATAATAATAAAAAAAGCACCCATTAGGGTGCTTTTAAAACTTATTCTACATAGTTTTCGTATCTTGGGGGATTGCATTCGGGACATTGCCTGAACTGAATCATTTCAATCATTTCCCACGTTACTTTCTGATGTTCTGTTCCGTTTAAAAGTTTGCAATCTTTAAGATGATAGCAGATGCGTGCGTTATTTGTACCGCCATTGCTTATAATGTGAATTTCAGGTGCAGTATCTTTTGTTGCAACATCTTTGTTTTCAGATACAGCAAGAGGTTTTTCTGTCTTTTTAGGTTTTTCAGCCTTTTTGGGCTCTTCTGATTTTTCCGCACCGTTATCAACTTCGGG
Source organism: Congzhengia sp. (assembly GCA_045657065.1). Lineage (GTDB taxonomy): Bacteria > Bacillota > Clostridia > UBA1381 > UBA9506 > Congzhengia. Next base: position 1,756 of record JAZOSI010000145.1, read on the forward strand.
TGTTTCTTGTGATTCTTCCTGGGTGAGAACGTTGTATTCTTCTTTAACGTCGCCTTTTTCACCGCAAGCAACAAAAAGGCTCGCCACCAAAATACATACAAGTAAAATACTTAATAACTTTTTCATATTATAAGTTCTCCTTAATATAAGAAACTGCGTTTTTGATTGCATCGTCAACTGCAATATCAACACTTTCAGCATCTGTTCTTAATTTGTATTCACAGATACCTTCAGAAGCTTTCTTACCGATTGTGATTCTAACAGGGATACCGATTAAGTCTGCATCTTTGAATTTTACGCCTGCGCGTTCTTCACGGTCGTCGATCAAAGTTTCAATGCCCTGATTTCTTAACTCTGCATAAACTTTTTCGGCCAAAGCAAGCTGTGCTTCATCTTTTACATTTACAGGAACAACAATCGCCTGATAGGGAGCAATAGCAACGGGCCATACAAGACCGTTTTCGTCGCTGAACTGCTCAATTGCAGCAGCAATAGTTCTGGAAACACCGATACCATAGCAACCCATAATGATAGGCTGGGGTTTACCGCTTTCGTCTAAATATGTGCAATCTAAAGCTTCTGTGTACTTTGTACCAAGCTTGAAGATATGACCAACTTCAATACCCTGTGTTGTTTCGATAGGCTGACCACATTTGGGACAGGGATCGCCGGCAACGATAACTCTTACATCTACAACTTCTGCTTCGAAGTCTTCAGTATTTACATTGATAAAATGATAATCTGTTTCATTAGCGCCTACAATGAAGTTTGACATAGTTGAAACTTCGCGGTCCATAATAACGGGAACTTTGATTCCCACAGGACCTGCAAAACCAACTGCAGCACCTGTTGCCTCTGTAACTGTTTCTGCTGACGCCATCATCAAGTCGTCGGCATTGATGCCTAAATGATTTGCAAGTTTTACTTCGTTTACTTCACGGTCGCCTCTTACCATAACCGCAACTGTCTTATCACCTGCAGTATAGATTAAGGTCTTTACGAATTTTGTACTGTCTGTATTTAAGAATGAAACCAATTCTTCGATTGTTTTTACATTGGGGGTGTGAATTTTCTCACGTGTCTTGGGAGCTTCTTTTTCAGCAGGAACCAAGATACATTCTGCTTTTTCAACATTTGCAGAATAGTTACATACGGGACAGTGTGCGATGGTATCTTCGCCAACTTCAGATTTTACCATAAATTCCTGGGAACCTGAACCGCCCATAGCACCTGAATCTGCATCAACTACTATGTAATCAAGACCGAGGCGTTCAAAGATTTTGCAGTATGCGTCGTACATTTTGCTGTAAGATTCATCAAGACCTTCCCATGTACGGTCAAAGCTGTAAGCATCTTTCATCACGAATTCACGTGAACGGATAATACCAAAACGCGGACGGCTTTCGTCACGGTACTTTGTCTGAATCTGATAAAGCGTAACGGGAAGCTGACGATAAGATTTTAAAGATGCTTTAACTGTTTCTGTAAATATTTCTTCGTGTGTGGGTCCAAGACAAAAATCTCTGCCGTTTCTGTCTTTTAATTTGAACATATTAGGACCAAAAACATCCCAACGGCCTGACGCCTGATAGGATTCTGCGGGGAGAAGTGCAGACATTAAGAGTTCCTGAGCGTCAGCAGCATCCATTTCCTCGCGAACGATATTTTCAACTTTTTTAAGAACACGAAGTCCCAATGGCAGATAGGAATAAACGCCTGCAGCGAGCTTTCTGATGATACCGCCGCGGAGCATAAGCTGATGGCTTATGGTTTCTGCTTCTGCAGGAACTTCACGGAGTGTGCTTAAAAATAATTTTGACATTCTCATAGTGTTTCATTGCCTTTCAAAAATAATTTATTTCATTATATTATAATAATATGAAAGGCGAAAAAAGTCAACTGTTTTAGAAATTTTCGGCAAATATACCGAAAAAACAACAAAAAATCAATAGAAAAAACCAAAAAATGAAATTTT
>JAZOSI010000146.1:0-4301 GCA_045657065.1 Congzhengia sp.
TTTTTTCTGCGCTGTCAAGATTTGTCATATATGAAAGTTTGCCGTACTCAATCCCTAAAGAGATTGAGCCGATAGCTAAAATAACCAACAATATTATGGAAATGATTTTTTTCTTTTTCATAGCACAACCTCCTCGTTGTAGTCGTACATTTTATTATACACCAGTATTGTTAATATACTATTAAGAAAATATTACTTTTTAAAAATTATTTAAAAGATCTGTAAGCACTTATCTCTATGGTTTTGCCTTTTCTCTTTGCAAGTTCTGAAACAGTTACCAGATCAAATCCCCGAGAAATCAATGCGGGAACAATACGCTCTGTAGCGGCGGCGGTTGACTGGTAGATATCGTGCATTAAGATTATGTCGCCGTCCTGAACGTTCTTCAGTGCTTCTTCCACGACTTTATCTGCATTTCTTGATTTCCAGTCGAGGGTGTCAATGGACCACAGAATAAAGGGTTGATTTGCAGTCTGAATATTTGCTTTTGTGTAGCTTCCGTAAGGGGGACGCACAAGCGTGGGACGGACACCTGTGATTTTTTCTATGTTGTTGGCGTTGTCGTGAATTTCTGAATAAACGCCTGATGCAGATAAATTTGTAAGCTTAGGATGACTAACGGTATGATTTCCGATTTCCATTCCCATAGATACGGCACGCTTCAACGTTTCGGGATAACGGTTAACATTTGTACCCACCACAAAGAATGTGGCTTTTGCATCGTATTTTGCAAGACAGTCAAGAATTTGAGATGTGAATTTACCCGGACCGTCATCGTATGTAATAGCTACTGCTTTGTCGTGTCTGGGAATATCATCGGGAGAAAGGTACCAACCCATTTTAAGATAATTTTCTGCTTCCGATGTGTAAACTAAAGCCGTGGCGTTGTTTCGTGCATAAATAGTTGTAACGGGCGACGGGTACCAGCCTGTCCCAAGTAAGATATCTGCTTTTCCTGCATTTACAAGGATCGTTCTGCCGTCGGCAGAATAAAGCCTTGAAAGAGGTACAGGACTTTCGAGTTTTAATATGTCTGTGCGCGTCATTTCGGGGGCGCAGACAGCAGAGACAGTAAATGTGAATACTGCCAGAAATGTTAAAACAATAGTTAAAAATCTTTTCATAATGTACCTCCTTATCTTCAGGATTTTGCTAAAATCACTAACAGTTCGCCAGACTTGAGTGAAATGTGTGCCTTACTTTCTGTAAATTCATTACTTATGCCGTAAGGGTTACCTACGGGCATGTCCGCGTTATCGAGTGGGTAATATACCCCCGAAATACTGACACCTTTACAGTCAGTGAGTGGTATCAGTGACAAGCAGAAACCGTCTTTTTTGGGGATTTGTGCACTGCCCGTAACCAGTGAAATGCAAGTTTCGGTATCTGCGATTTCCGCCGTTGCACCTTTTTCTTTTGCGTACTTTAAAAGATGAATGTTCGCAAGGGTGTGGTCAATTCTTCCGCCTAATGCTCCTAAAATGGTAATTTCTTTTGCACCGCGCATCACAGCAACATCTATGGCTTCTTGTGTGTCGGTCATATCTTTTACGGGGTAGAGTCTTATAATTTCAGAGCAATCTACTAAATCTTCGGGCACAGAATCAAAGTCACCTACAAAAATGTGGGGAGTAATTCCTGCGTCTTTTGCCGACAAAAAACCGCCGTCACAAGCAATAATTAAATCATATTCATTTATATCAAAATGTTCGGGAACGAAAGAAAAATCTCCGCCCGAAAAAATCAATACTTTCATAGTTTTACCTTATTTTAAGAAATCCTTTACAGCTTGTCCAATGTTGTCGGCGCCAAAAACTGCAGTACCTGCAACCAGTACATTTGCACCATAAGACACAGGAACGTCTTTATTCTTAAGATTTATTCCGCCGTCAACCTGAATGTCAATGTCAGGACCGAAGAATTCTCTTGCTTCTTTAATTTTTTCGTTTACGTCGTCTATGTAACTCTGTCCGCCGAAGCCTGCATAAACTGACATAATAAGTACCATATCTAAATACTCACGGTAAGGATAGAGAAGTGATACATCAATATCGGGATTGACTGCAAGACCGCAGCGGATACCGTGGGACTTTATTTTTTCAAGTGTCGCTTTTACATCACTGTCAGAATTTACGTGGAATGTGATGATATCAGCACCGGCTTTAGCAAAGTCGTCGATATAGCGGTAGGGCTCTGCAATCATAAGATGAACATCAAACACAAGATTTGATAATTTTCTTATGGATTTCATAATGGGTGCTCCGAAAGAGATGTTTGGAACGAAATGTCCGTCCATAACATCAATGTGCAAGTATTGTGCACCTGCTTCTTCAATCTGCTTTACCTGTGCGCCGAGTTGCGCGAAATCTGCTGATAATATTGATGGTGCTAGTTTGATCATGGTCTTACTCCCATTCTTTGATTTGTTTTAGTTGTTCATAGAGCTGACAGTAGCTTTCATATCGGCTCTCGGGTATTTTTCCCTGCGTGAGTGCTTCTTTTACGGAGCAGTCGGGTTCTTTTATATGAGCGCAACCCTGAAAACGGCAACCGCCCTCAAAACGCTCAATTTCAGGAAAGAGCGATGCAAGTTCGTGATGCTTTATATCAAAAAGGTCGAATGAGCCAAACCCTGGCGTATCTAAAACATACCCTCCGAAAGAAAGCGGAAAAAGCTCTGTATGACGGGTGGTGTGTTTACCCCTCTGGATTTTATCGGAAACATCGCCCGTTTTTAAATTAAAGCTTTCGCCGATTGAATTCAAAAGGCTTGATTTTCCAACGCCCGAACTACCTGCCAGCGCTGTGGTTTTATCTTTTAAGAGTTCTTTAAGTTTGTCTGTGTTCTCTCCCGTTTCTGCAGAGCAGACGATTACCGTAAAGCCTGCAGATTCGTATATTTCCTTGTATTCAGCGGCTTTTTCTTCTGAAAGGTCTGCTTTATTTATACAGATAGCGCAGGGGATATTTCTGTGAAGTGATGTCACAGTGAGCTTGTCGATAAGATGGAGCGACGGCTCGGGTGAGGCGGCAGCAAATGTAATCAGCAACTGGTCAATGTTTGACACCTGGGGGCGTATGAGAGCATTTTTTCTGGGAAAGATTTTTACCACATAGCCTTCTTTTTTCTGTGTGTCCGTTACTTCTATTTCTGCCATATCGCCAACGATAGGTGACGTGCTTTCTTTTCTGAACTTTCCTCTTGCGCGGCAGGAGAAAACTCCGTCAGATGTGCTGACGTAGTAAAATCCTCCTATGCCTTTTATGATTTTTCCTTCTAATAACAAATAGGTCTCCCCTTTATTTATCTGCTTGCATTATTGCCCGGTATGGGTGTGGGTGTATCAGGTTCAGGTTCAACTGTGACACCCTGACCGTTGCTTACACGGATATCGATGGCTTTGCCTTTTTTTACACGGTTGCCTTCGGCTTCAGACTGTTTTACGATAATACCCTTTTCCTTGTCGCTTGTAACCTGTTGAACTTCGCCTAAAATAAGTCCGTTTTCTTCAAGCATCTTTTTAGCTTCTGCTTCTGTTCTTCCCAGAACGCTTGGAACGATTGTGTAGGCGTCTTCTTCTGATTCGCCGCTGCTTATATAAAGTGTAACAACGGAGCCGATAGGCGCAACTGTGCCTGTTGAGGGCTCAGTTTTTATAGCTCTTCCTGATTCTACTTCCTTGTTTGTTTCCACGATAACAGAAACTTCAAAACCTTTTGCACGGATGGTAGCAATAGCTTCTGATTCCATCATACCTGATACTGTGGGGATTTTTTCTGTTTCTTCAGGTGGTTCGCCAAGTTCAACTTTAATTGTGGCATTTTCCTTGATTTTTTTGCCGAATTTGGGGCTTTGTTCTATGATTATACCTTCCATATCGGCAGTTAAAGCTTCGTTTGTATCTTCGATTACGATTTTGAGTTTTGTGCCTTCAATAAGTGCCAATGCGTCTTCTGCTGTGTGGTTAATGAGCTCGGGACATTCTATTTCATTTGATGAGCCTGTGGTCATAAACCAGCCAAGGAAGATTGCGCCTACGATTAAAATTGCAGCACCGATACCTGCAAATATTGCCAAAGTATCTGATTTCTTTTTGTTTTTGGGAGCCTTCTTTGTAGGCTTCGGAGCTTCTTTTTTGCTCTTCTGAACATTCTGTGCTCCTGCACGTCTCACCCCTGTGGACTCGGCATCGGAGGGTTTCGCAACAACTTTTTTGGGAGCGGATTCTTCTGCTGCACCGGAAACTTCTGAGCCTACATAAACTTTCTTTAAGTCAATGAGCATTTCTGTTGCAGACTGA
>JAZOSI010000147.1:0-6284 GCA_045657065.1 Congzhengia sp.
AAAAAATATATTTATCGCACTATGAATATATAATATTTATATAACATATAATATTCCGAAGAAAAAAATAAAGATAGAAAAATAGTGTTGACATTTTCTGTTAAATCACTTATAATATCTAATTGGTATTTCCAAAAGGAAAAATGAAAGAGGTAAAAAAATGTCTAAAGAAGTTGTGATCAGTTATAAAAAATTAAAAGAGCTTGAAGCAGAGCTCGAATACTTAAAAACAGAAAAAAGAAAAGAAGTTTCAGAAAAAATCAAAGTAGCAAGAGGTTTTGGCGATTTATCTGAAAACGCAGAATACGACGAAGCAAAGAAAGAACAGGGCGAAGTTGAAGTAAAAATCGTTCAGCTTGAAAAAATGCTCAAAAATGCAAAAGTAATCGATGAAGATGAAATTGATACAAGTAAAGTTACATTGGGTACAAAGGTAAAAATCTTCGATATAGATATGGAAGAAGAAGATGAATATGAAATCGTAGGTTCTACAGAAGCAAACCCTGCAGAAAATAAGATTTCAGACGAATCTCCTTTAGGTATAGCTTTACTTGGTGCTGAACCCGGTGCTACAGTAACAGTAAAATCACCTAACGGTGAATATGAAGTAAAAGTTATTTCTATTTCAAAATAATATAGTTTAAAGAAAAAACCGCACAACTGTGCGGTTTTTTTGTTGTTACAGTAAAATGTTTCACGTGGAACCTTCAATTAAGGTTCCACGTGAAACATTTTTTATAAAAATCTTGAAATGCTTTTCAGAATATGGTAAAATAAATGTAGAAATTTAAAAAAAGAAAGGCTTTTGTGATGGGAAAGGTAATAGTAATTGCAAACCAGAAAGGTGGCGTGGGAAAAACCACAACATCTATAAATTTATCAGCATATCTTGCAGATAGTAAGAAAAAGGTTCTGCTTATTGACTGTGACCCACAGGGAAATGCATCTTCAGGTGTGGGTGTAGATAAAGAAGAGTGCGGTGCATCTGTTTACGATGTTTTGGTAAATGGAGAAAAAATTTCAGAAAATACTGTAGAAACACAATACAAAAATTTATCAGTTGTTCCTTCTAATGTGGATCTTGCAGGAGCAGAGATAGAGCTTGTTTCTTTTGAAAAAAGAGAATACCTTTTAAAAGAAGCAATAAAAGAAGTAAAAGATGTATATGATTACATACTTATAGACTGCCCTCCATCTTTGGGACTTTTGACGCTGAACGCTTTTGCTGCATCTGACAGTGTAATTATACCTATTCAGTGCGAATACTACGCATTAGAAGGTTTAGGTCAGCTTACAAAGACAGTTTCTACTATTAAACAGGGAATAAATAAAGATTTGGAAATTGAAGGCATACTTCTTACAATGTTTGATAAGCGCACAAACCTTTCAACAGTTGTATATGACGAAGTGAAAAAATATTTCCCTGAAAAAGTTTACAAAACTGTAATTCCACGTAATGTAAGGCTTTCAGAAGCTCCCAGCTTTGGAGAGGCAATCATTTCTTACGATAAATTTTCAAAAGGCGCACACGCCTACAAATCATTAGCAAAAGAAGTTATAAAGAACAACAAGGAGAACTAAAATGGCAGTTAAAAAAGGATTGGGAAAAGGGTTAGGTGCACTTTTAGATACTGGAAGCGTAGTAGAAGCCACAACAGAAACAGAAAAAGATGTCAAAAAAATTAAAATAACCCAGATAGAACCCAATAAAACACAGCCCAGAACAGATTTCGACGAAGAAAAGATTGAAGCATTAGCAGATTCTATCCGTGAATACGGTATTATCCAGCCAATCGTAGTAAAACTTAATAAAAACGGCTTTTATACAATAATAGCAGGCGAAAGGAGATGGCGCGCAGCACGGGTTGCAGGGTTAAAAGAAGTTCCTGCTTTAATTAAGGAAGTTTCGGAGCAGGCAGAAAAAGAAATAACCTTAATAGAAAACCTGATGCGTGAAGATTTAAATGCAATAGAAGAAGCTCTTGGAATAAAAGAACTGATGGATTTATACGGTCTTACACAGGACGAAGTTGCAAAAAAAATCGGCAAAAGCCGTCCCGCTGTTACAAACACTTTAAGACTTTTAAATCTTTCAAAAGAGATACAGGATTTGGTTATAGAAGGACTTCTTTCTCCAGGCCATGCAAGGTGTTTGGCAGCTATTGATAATGTGAGGTTAGCACAAGAGATAGCAGAAAAAATAATCACACAACAGATGAGTGTAAGACAGGCGGAAGCCTATATACAGAGCCTTTTCCGAGAAAAAAAGGAAGTATCAAAAACCAAGGAAGAAATTGAAATTACAAGATATATTAAATCTTTGGAAGTTGAGATTTCTTCAGAACTCGGAACAAAAATAAAGATAATAAATAAGAAAAATAAGGGGAAAATTGAAATCCCGTATTCTTCGTCCGAAGACTTCGAAAGAATCATTTAGTTAATTAAAAAATAGCAAAAAGAGATGGAATAATCCATCTCTTTTTTTGTTCGGGCGGATGAAGGCATCCGCCCCTACGATAGTCTATTTTGTTTTGTAGGGGACGATGCCTCATCGTCCCGATAATTATTATGCCAAATTCACAAACCTACAGATAAAAATCGTGATTGCCAATAGATTGATAGAAAGTTCTGTTATTTACAATCCAGAAATTTGTTGCAATTCTGGGATTTAAAAAGTACAGGCAACTTTTTGAAACATTTTCTCCCAAAAGTGCCCTTTTTGCGGCAATCTTACTGTCTGTTGTAGGTGTGTTGTAGATAGAGCCGTCGGCGGTAGGTGTAAACTGCACTCCGTACTTTGAATCAAAAATAACACCGTAGATAGTATCGGGAAAATCAGGGCTTTTTACACGGTTTAATATAACATTTGCCACTGCTACTTTTCCACGATTTGTTTCTCCTGCACTTTCGGCAGAAACAATCCTTGAAAGCCACAAAAGCTCATCTGCTGAAAACGGAGTTTTTCCTGATAAATGAGACGGAACTAAAGCCTTACCTGACCTGATGTCAGCAGTTAAAGTATCTGCATTCCAGGAAACGCGTGCTCCGAAAGTTTCCGATATAAATCTCATAGGCACATAAATTCTGTCGTTGACTATAGTGGCAGATTTCACAAGTGAAACATTTTTTCCGTTGACACGAGCTGTTTTTTTATTTTTTGTTACAGAGATGTTTGTACCACCTGAAGAAAGTGTGGCAGTATCGGTTTTTTCATCCCAGGAAATATCGCAAGAAAAAATTTCCCCAATGTCACGGAATGAAACCATTGTCACACCTGATGTGAGATACGGGTGGTTTTTGGTATTTACATATTTTTCGTTTACCGTTAAGGTTACAGGTGCGAAAAATTCTTCTTTTGCTCCCGCAGGAACAAGGTATGTCGCAAAAATTATTAAAAAAATGAGTGTAAGAGTAAGTTTTTTCATAATTCCTCCCTTGCACCACTCATATAACATTATACAGTGGTGCAGAGTTCTTTTCAATACAAAATATATGGTTTTTCAGTCAATTTTTTCCAAAAAAACAAGAGTTTCTACCTTATTTATATATATAATAATACAAAATCTTAGAAAATTTTTTCAAAAAAAGCTTGACTTATAATTTAAACTATGTTATCATATTAAACTGCATAATTATCTTAGAATGGTATATTATGCTTAAATAGGACTTTTGTCCGCAAAAGCGGTTTAATTTTGTATGTAATTTTATTTTCTATACATAACAAACCAGCGTAACCCCAGTGGGTTACAACACAAATTTTTCAATGAGGTGGTTGAGTTTATGGTACATCCGATTCAGTTGGGCGCAAACCAGAGAATGAGTTATGCCAAAGTAGATGAAGTTTTGGAAATGCCAAATCTTATCGAGGTGCAGAAAAACTCCTATAACTGGTTTTTGGAAGAAGGCTTAAAAGAAGTTCTTCGTGACATTTCTCCCATTACCGATTACACAGGTAACTTAATACTCGAGTTTATTGACTACAAGTTAGAGAGAAACCGTGTTAAGTATTCTGTAGAGGAATGCAGAGAAAGAGATACAAACTACGCAGCCCCGCTTAAAGCAAAGGTACGCCTTATCAATAAGGAAACCGGTGAGGTTAAAGAACAGGAAATCTTTATGGGTGATTTCCCCCTTATGACCGAACAGGGTACATTTATAATCAACGGTGCAGAGCGTGTTATCGTTAGCCAGCTTGTTCGTTCACCCGGCATTTACTATGCTATGGAACACGATAAAACTGGTAAAGAGCTTTTTGCATCCACAGTAATTCCTTACCGTGGTGCGTGGCTTGAATATGAAAACGATATCAATGATGTTTTATCCGTTCGTATTGACAGAACAAGAAAAATCCCGATCACAGTCTTAATCCGTGCATTAGGTGTAGAAACTGATGCTGCTATTTTAGACCTTTTCGGCGAAACAGAAGCACTGTTAAATACAATGGAAAAATCAGCTTCAATCCAGACCACCGATGAAGCATTGATAGAAATCTATAAAAAACTCCGTCCCGGCGAACCCCCCACAGTTGAAAGTTCAAAGAGCTTACTCTATGGACTTCTCTTCGACGGTAAAAGATATGATTTAGCAGGCGTAGGCAGATGCAAGTTCAACAAAAAACTCGCAATCTCTGCCCGTATTGCAAATCAGGTAGCGAAAGACGCTATCGTTAATCCCGAAACAGGCGAAATCATGGTAGACGCAGGCGCGCACATTTCAAAGGAAATGGCTCAAGAAATTGAGGCAGCCGGCGTAAACCGTGTAGTATTAGATGTAAAAGGCTATTCAGTAGTAGTATTTTCAAATGATATGGTTGACCTTTCAAAGTATGTTGATTTCGATACAACAGAAATCACAAAAGAAAAGGTTTGCCGTGGCGTTTTAGAAGAAATCTTAGAAAACTTCGAAACAGAAGAAGATATCAAAGATCAGTTACTGCGCCGTATTGATGAGCTTGTTCCCAAGCACATCATCACAGACGACATTATGGCGTCTATCAACTACCAGATCGGTCTTCTCTACGGTATCGGTACAACAGACGATATCGACCACTTAGGTAACAGAAGACTCCGTTGCGTAGGTGAATTATTGCAGAACCAGTTCAGAATAGGTTTATCCAGAATGGAAAGAGTTGTAAGAGAAAGAATGACCATTCAGGATTTAGATGTTGTAACACCTCAGGCGTTAATCAACACACGCCCCATCGTTGCAACAATCAAAGAATTCTTCGGTTCATCACAGCTTTCACAGTTTATGGACCAGTTGAACCCCTTGGCTGAACTTACCCATAAGAGAAGACTTTCAGCATTAGGACCTGGCGGTTTGTCAAGAGACCGTGCTGGCTTCGAAGTTCGAGACGTACACTATTCACACTACTCAAGAATGTGTCCCATCGAAACACCTGAAGGTCCCAACATCGGTCTTATCAACTCACTTGCAACCTATGCAAGAATAAACGAGTACGGCTTTATCGAAGCTCCTTACAGAAAAGTAGATAAGGCAACAGGTACAGTTACCGATGAAATCGTTTATATGACAGCAGATATCGAAGACGAATACATTGTTGCTCAGGCTAATGAACCTCTCGATGAAAACGGCAAGTTCATTGAAAGCAAGCATATCGTTCGTTTCCGTGATGAATATTTGGAAGTTGACACATCAAAAATCGACTATATGGACGTATCACCCAAGCAGGTTGTATCAGTAGCTACAGCTATGATTCCCTTCCTTGAAAACGATGACGCCAACCGTGCTCTGATGGGTGCAAACATGCAGCGTCAGGCAGTGCCGCTCCTCCGTACAGATTCACCTATCGTAGGTACAGGTATGGAATACCAGGCAGCAAGAGACTCTGGTGTAGTTGTTCTTGCACAGGAAGACGGTGTAGTTGAAAAAGTTTCAGCTGACGAAATCGTAATTAAAGAAAAAGGTGGAAATCTCCACAAGTACAAGCTTATTAAGTTCACCCGTTCAAACCAGGGCTCATGTATCAACCAGAAGCCTATCGTTTCAGAAGGCGAAAAGGTTAAGAAAGGCACAATCATTGCCGACGGTCCTTCAACAAACAACGGTGAAATTTCATTGGGTAGAAACATTCTTATAGGATTTATGACCTGGGAAGGTTATAACTACGAGGATGCTATGCTCGTAAATGAAAAGCTCGTTCGTGACGATATCTTAACATCAATTCATATAGAAGAATACGAATGTGAAGCTCGTGACACCAAACTCGGTGCCGAAGAAATCACAAGAGATATTCCCAATGTTGGTGAAGATGCGTTAAAAGA
>JAZOSI010000148.1:0-4625 GCA_045657065.1 Congzhengia sp.
TCATAAGACTTATAGGTCTTGCAGTATTATTGACTGTAAATCTTGGCGTATTCAATCTTCTTCCTTTACCAGCACTGGACGGCGGAAGAATACTGTTTGTTTTAATTGAAATGATAAGAAGAAAACCAATCCCCAAAGAAAAAGAAGCTATCGTTCATTTTATAGGAATTGTGCTTCTTTTAGGGCTTTCGGTTATAATCGCTTTTAAAGATATTTTTACAATACGGTGGTGAAAATAATGGGAAGAATACAAGTACTATCAAAAAATGTATCCGACAAAATTGCGGCAGGCGAAGTTGTAGAACGCCCTGCTTCCGTAATAAAAGAACTCTTGGAAAACTCTGTTGATGCAGGTGCAACTGCCATCACAGTAGAAATCAAGTCAGGCGGCATAAAATATATGCGCGTTACTGATAACGGTATCGGTATGACCCAGGAAGACGCGCGCCTTTCAATTTTAAGACACGCCACAAGCAAAATTTCAACAGAAGAAGATCTGACGAAGATTTCCACTTTAGGTTTCCGTGGTGAAGCTTTGTCTTCTATTGCGGCGGTGTCAAAGCTTGAAATTTACACCAAGTCAAGAACCGCTGACACAGGAACATATATGATAGCCGAAAACGGCGAGATTATTGATATCTACGATGCAGGTTGCCCTGATGGTACTACTGTTTTGGTGCGCGAACTTTTCTGCACAGTTCCTGCAAGAATGAAATTCCTGAAAAAAGACTATACAGAGGCAGGCTACATAGAAGATATCGTAGCACGCCTTGCACTGTCTCATCCCGAAATTTCAGTAAAATTCATAAACAACGGCAAAGAAATAATTTTTACCCCAGGAGACAATCAGTTAACATCTGCAGTTTATGCAGTCTACGGAAAAGAAATAAAAGACGCTATGATAGATGCAAGTTACGAAGAAAACGGCGTATGCGTCCGCGGATTTTGTGCCAAAGCGTCGGCAGCGCGTGCTAACCGTAATATGGAAAACTTCTTCATAAACGGAAGATACATAAAGAGTGCTTTACTTGCTCATGCGGCGGAAGAGGCATATAAAAATGAACTGATGGTAAAAAAATTCCCTGCCTGCGTTTTAAATATCAATATATCACCCGAAATGATTGATATAAATATTCATCCTACAAAATTAGAAGCAAAATTTGCAGATGAAAAAGCAGTTTACCACGCAGTTTACTGGGCGGTAAAGAACGCTTTATACAAAAAAGCGTATGTTCCCAAGGTAACTGACGAAAAACCTTTAGCAAAAGAATTCGTACGCCCTGCCCCCCAAGTGGTAAAAGAGGCGTTTAAATCAACACCCGAAGTAAAAAGGGAACTGCCGAAAATCGATTTTTCAAAGGTTACACCCATCGTTCATAAAGAGCCTGTAAAGACAGAACAGGAAAAAATACATTTCGGTGAAAATACATATAAAATCCCCGAAACAAAACCCGAAATAAAAATTGAACTTTCTGAAATAAAGGAAGAACCTCAAGTTCCAATAAAAGAAGAAATAAAGGTTGAAAAGATTCCTGAACCTGTAAAGGAAATTCCTGTATTTAAAGTATGCGGACAAGTCCTTTCCACCTACATAATCGTAGAAAAAGACGAAAAAATGCTGATGGTCGACCAGCACGCCGCACACGAAAGATTAAGATACGAAAAACTCTTAAAACAGTATAAGGAAAGAAACATCGTAACCCAGGTACTTCTTATGCCCGAAATCATAAACCTTACTGCAAATGAATTTTCAGTATTTACAGAAAACGAAAAAGCAATAAACGAACTCGGCTATACTGCAGAACCTTACGGCGAGCGTGAAATCATTGTCCGTGAAATTCCTATGGAAGCCAGTGACGCTCACATAGAAGAAGCAATGTTTGAAATTTTAGAAATGTTCAGCCAAAACCGTAAAAATGTGGATGAAGATTTGGCATCAAAGATGCTTTACCGTATCGCCTGCCGTGGTGCAATCAAAGCAAACGCTGCTTTAAACTTTGCTGAAATGGAGCGACTTGTGACAGATGTACTTAGCTTAGATAACATCAACACCTGCCCCCACGGAAGACCGATTACAATTGAATTAACAAAAGATTTTATCGAAAAACAGTTTAAAAGGATAGTTTAAATGAACAAAGTTATTGTAATAGCAGGACCCACAGCCACGGGCAAAACCGCCCTTTCAGTAAAAATAGCAAAAGACTTCGGCGGCGAAGTTATCTCGGCTGACTCCATACAGATTTACAAAAAACTTGATATCGGAAGTGCAAAACCAAGTACAGATGAAATGCAGGGAATTCCTCATCATCTTATGGATTTTTTAGAGCCTGACGGAGAATTTTCTGTGGCAGACTATGTAAAATGTGCCAAAGAAAAGATAGACGACGTCTTGTCGCGCGGAAAAACACCTATTATCACAGGCGGAACAGGGCTTTATATTTCGTCGCTTGTTGATAATGTGAGTTTTTCAGAAGGTGACAAGAATAATGAACTCAGGGAGAAATTAAGACAGGAGTTAGAAGAAAAAGGTGCAGAATTTATGCACGCGCGCCTTCGTGAAATTGACCCCGAGTCAGCTGAGGCAATACATCCCAATAACACAAAAAGAGTGCTTCGTGCTATTGAAATTTTTGAAACAACGGGGAAAAGCCGTACAGAACAGGAAAAAGTCTCAAAGCTCGAAAAATCTCCCTACGATTTTTGCCTTATTGGTCTTAATTGCGACCGTGAGCTTTTATACGAAAGAATAAACAAGCGCGTGGACATTATGATGGCCTTGGGTCTTTTTGATGAAGTAAGGGATTTGCTCGATAGCGGAATTTCCCCCGACGCCCAGTCTATGCAGGGCATAGGTTATAAGGAAATTGTGATGGCGCTCACGGGCGAAATCACAGAAGAGGAAAGTATAGAACTAATTAAGAAAAACAGCAGAAACTACGCAAAACGCCAGTTGACCTGGTTTCGTCGTGGCGAATACCGTTGGTTTGACTGCTTGAGTGACGATTTGTACCAAGAGGTAAAGAAACACATTGGAGAATTTGTTAAATGAAAGATTTAGACGCATACCGCGGCACGGTTGAAGAAATCATATATATGAACGAAGACAACGGCTACGCTATCTTTGATCTTGGAGATGCAGATGAAGGATTTATTACCTGCGTAGGAACGGTGCCTTATATTAAGTGCGGCGAAATTTTAGTTGTATGCGGCAAATGGGTAAATCATCCCAACTACGGCGAGCAGCTAAAGGTTGAATATTTTGAAAGAATTGAGCCTGAAAGCAAAGATGCAATTTTAACATACCTTTCATCAGGAATAATACGCGGTATCGGCGCCAAAATGGCAGAAAAAATAGTTGACATTTTTGGAGATGAGGCTCTTCATGTTATAACAGATACCCCCGAGCAACTTGCAAAAATCAAAGGCATTTCAAGGGAAAGAGCATCAAAAATCCACGAAAGCTATATGGCGGTTCACGATAAAGAACAGCTTATCATGTTCTTGCAAAAATTCAATATTTCTGCAGGCTATGCCATTAAGGTATACGATATTTTAGGAAAAAATGCAGTAGAAAAAATAAAAGAAAATCCCTATATCCTATGCGACAGAATAAGGGGAATAAGCTTTAAAACTGCAGACAGAGTGGCGACCATGTCAGGTGCTGACAAAGGAAACGAAAACCGCATAAAATCAGGAATAAAATATATTCTTATGTATGTTGCGGTATCAGAAGGTCACACATACCTTATTCGGGATATGCTTATAAAGTATGCTGTTTCTATGCTTGAAGTATCAAAAGAATCAGCAGAAAATGCTATCCTGCAACTGATTTCCGATTATCAGCTTGTTTTAAAGAAGACAAGAAAAGATGAAGATGCAATCTTCCTGCCTGCTTTATACAGTGCAGAAAGACTGACCGCAGACTGCATAAAAGACCTTATCATAAACGCTACACGCTATGATGATAAAAATATAGATAAAGAAATCAAAAAAATAGAAAAAGAAGAGGGAGTGACGCTTGCCACAAAACAAAGAGAAGCCGTGAAATCAGCACTCACTTCAGGTGTAAGCGTAATTACAGGCGGTCCTGGTACAGGTAAGACCACTACCATAAACTTTATTATAAAATTCTTTGAAAACAAAAAAGAAAGAATAGCGCTATGTGCCCCCACAGGAAGAGCCGCCAAAAGAATAACAGAGCTCACAGGAAAAGAGGCAAAAACAATCCACAGATTATTAGAAGTTGGATATACAGAAGAAGATGTTTTGCGTGAATATTCCAGAATGAATCAGGAACCCTTAGCAGAAGATGTTATAATTGTTGACGAAGTGAGTATGGTAGATATCCAACTTATGAGTTCTTTGATTTCTTCTGCAAAGCTTGGCGCTCATGTGATTTTGGTAGGTGACAGCGACCAGCTGCCATCAGTTGGTGCAGGCAATGTGCTTTCCGATATAATTGAGTCTGAGCGCGTACCTGTGACACAGCTTGATACTGTTTTTCGCCAGGCAGAAGAAAGTATGATAGTAGTAAACGCCCACAAAATCAATATGGGCGAATACCCTACACTAAATGTTCGGGACAAGGATTTTTTCTTTGTGGAAACAGAAAACATAGATATAAC
>JAZOSI010000149.1:0-4081 GCA_045657065.1 Congzhengia sp.
AACGGTTTATAATGCACGGGAGAGTGTGGCAAAACTTTTTAATATTGCAAATCCTGAAAGAATAGCATTTTGCAAAAATACTACAGAAGCCCTGAACTTTGGCATAAAGGGAGTTATGTCCCGTGGCGGTCACATCATTACTACATCAATGGAGCACAATTCTGTAATAAGACCGATAAAAGCGCTTGAAAGGGAAAAAGGTGTGGCATATTCAACACTTTCTGCCGATGAAAACGGAAACATAGATATAGAAAAGTTGGAAAAACTTATAAAACCAGAAACACGTCTTTTTGTTATGACGCACACATCAAATGTCTGCGGAAATGTGTATGACATCAAAAAAGCATCTGAAATCTGTAGAAGGAAAAATGTTCTTTTTATGGTGGATTCAGCACAGAGTGCAGGCAGTATGGAGATTGATGCAAACATGGTAGACTTACTTGCTTTTCCAGGCCACAAAGGACTTATGGGACCTATGGGAACAGGCGGACTCTATGTAAAAGAAGGAGTAAGAATATCACCGATAGTCGAAGGCGGAACAGGGAGTGTATCGGAAAGTCTTACCCAACCTGACTTTTTCCCTGATATATTAGAAAGCGGAACTCTTAATGTGCCTGCCATAGCTGGACTCGGCGCAGCAGCAGAATTTATACAGAAAACAGGAGCAGATGAAATAGGCGCACATGAGAAAAAACTTCTCATGAGATTTGAAGAAAAATTAAATAATATGAATGGCATAAAAATCTACGGAAACGATACCCGACACAATATCTGTGCGATGAACATTGATGGTGCTGACTGTGTGGAAATTGCAACACGGCTTAACGATGAATACGGAATTTGTGTCCGTGCAGGGCTTCACTGTGCAATACTTGCTCACAAAAGTTTAAAAACTGAAAAAACAGGCTGTGTGCGGTTTAGTTTCGGATATTTCAATACACCAAAGGAAGTTGATTTTGCTGCAGATGCCGTGCATAAAATATCAAAAGATTTACAATTCTGTCAAAATTAAAACGTTGACTTTAACCCATAATAATGTTAGAATTGAATGGAAAACTAAATATGGGGATGCAACGGTTTCGACGGGAAGGGCGAACATTTAAGAGCGGGTAGTGGTGCGGAGCCACTTAAAAATCCGTAACTTAAATATAATCGACAATAACAGATTAGCTTACGCTGCCTAATTATGGCGGCTGCCCTGACTTTGCCTACCGCAGCGAAGTTTAGGGTATCATTTAAGCGGTGAACGTGAGCAGTCAAAGCTTTGCGACTGCCATGACCTATGAAGCTACCAAATTATCGGGTTTGTTTGTGAACCTGATAAGGCGGGAATTTTAATCACAAACTGCACCCGGAGCGCTTGAATCGGAACCTTTTTCGGACACGAGTTCGACTCTCGTCATCTCCACCACGTCACGGCGAGCCTTTCGGTTCGCCGTATTTTATTTTTAAAATACGGCGTCACTTTATCGGCTGCCGCTTCTTTTTCGAAAAAAATCACGCTCGGCTCAACTGTTCGGTTGTAAACGCCCTCTCGACGTTTCGCTGTCGCTACCAACTTTTTTCGATTAATCATAAGACAGTAAAATGTCACTCTCGTACAACGACAAAAAGCCACGCACTTTGCGTGGTTTTTTGTCGTTCATAATAAAGAAAGTTGAACTCCGCAAGGCATAAAAATAGTTTTTTTGGACAAACTTTGTATATAAGCGAAAGGAGTGTTTTTATGGTAGAGCAGGATACAATCAAACTCTTAAGAGAGTGCGATGCAGGCGTGAAGATGGGCGTTGACTCCATCAATGAGGTACTTCAATATGTAAAAGACGATGAATTCAAGAGTGTTTTAACAGAGTGTAAAACTGAACACGAACAGCTAAAGGGGGAGCTTGAGGGTTTGCTTGATGACTATTCTGATGACGGCAAAAGCCCAAACCCTATGGCAAAAGGTATGTCGTGGCTCAAAACCAATGTTATGTTGGTCATAAATGAGTCCGACGAAACCATAGCAGACTTAATGACAGACGGATGTAATATGGGAGTAAAGTCCCTTAACAGATATCTCAATCAGTATGAAGCCGCGGACGAGGTTTCAAAAGATATCACAAAGCGACTTATAAATCAAGAAGAAAAACTCACTGTAAATATAAGGAAATTTTTATAGAATAAAAAAAGCCACAAAATATTGTGGCTTTTTTGTCGTTTGTTTGTATTGTTTCGAGTGGAGATATAATATTAAAAGACCTTGACATTTTATAGTGTTTGCAGTATAATGTAGATATCTATCATTATACCCTGATATAAGTGGAGGAGTCTATGAAAAGGAAGAGAAAAATTTGGTTGTGGATTCTTCTTGGTATAGTTATTCTGGCATCGATTTTTGTGTATTCACAGTGGGATAATATAAACGCTGTAATTGATGCTTTCAGGTACACACAAGAAGAAGTTGTGGAAAAAATGGAGAAAAACAAACAGGACCTTCAGAACTACATAGATGAAAATGAAGATGTCAATGTACGAGACTTAACAAAAGAAGAGGCGGAAGCCTTAAACAAAGGCGAACTTACAGAAGATGAAGTGGTTGATATTCTGGTAGGAAAACCTGAAGAAAAACCCAATATCGAAAAACCAAACAAACCTGAATCTAAAGAAATTTCAAAAGAAGAAGCCGGTAAAAGATTATCAGAAGCGATAGCAAGGCTCTATATACAGAAAAACGCGAATTTGTCAAAAATTGATGCTATGGAAGCAGAAGCCAGGGCGAGATTTATACAGGCGTGTAAAGGAAAAACAATAGAGGAACAAAAGCCGATAAAGGCAAGTATTATTTCTGAATATTTTCCCAAAGTTGCATCATGGGAAAAAGAATGTGACAGTGTTGTATACGGAATTTTAGATGAAATAAAGGCAGCGCTGAAAGAAAGCGGACAAAGTATGGAAATTGCCGATAAAATAGAACAGGCATATTTAGACGAAAAAAGTTTGAAAAAATCATATTTCATTGGAAGATACATGGATTAAAATTTATTTAACATATAATAAGGAGTAAAGAAATGAAAACTATCAAGAAAGCGATGAGCCTCCTGCTGGCAGTAGTTATGTTAATAGCGATGTTGCCTACAGGTGTGTTTGCAGCTTACAAGGACGAGTTCAGTGATTTTCCCACTGGTTGGTCCAAAGTTGCAATGGAAGCAGCTGTCGATAACGGCTTGTTAAATGGTTTTGTTGACGGAACTATTAAACCTGGAGCAAACTTGACACGTGCCGAAATGGCAGCGATAATCACAAGAGCATTCAACGCAAAGACAAAAGCAGATATCTCTGCATTTGCCGATGTGAATCCCAGTGCGTGGTATTATGACTATATTGGCAAAGCTGTAAAGATGGGAGCGTTGAACGGTAAAAGTTCAACGATGATGTACCCCGATACACCCATCACAAGAGAAGAAGTATTTACAGCTGTGGCAAGAGTTCTTGTGCTGTCAAGCGAGAATACCTCTGCGCTTAACAGATACAGTGACAAATCAAACATCTCATCATGGGCAGTAAAATCAATGTCCGCATTGGCTGAACGCGGCTATGTAAACGGCGATGACTTGGGTAACGCAAAGCCCAAGGCAAATATTACCCGTGAAGAGTTTGCTCAGTTTATGTACAACACAATCCGTACATATATAACAAAAGAAGGTACTTACACAAAAGACCTCACAGGAATTACAGTTCTCCGTGTGGGTAATGTAATTTTAGAAGATATTAACAATACAAGTGATTTAGTTCTCGGTGATGGTGTAGGTGAAGACCCTGTAAGAATTACAAATGTTAATGTAGAAAAGCGTCTTTTAACAAGAGGCGGTAGAGTTACATTACAGAATACAACCGTTACAGAGGGTGTAGTTGTTAATAATGTAAACGGAATAACATACTTCAACAATTACCGCACAGAAAAAGTGTTTGATGGTATTATTGAAAACACCGAAGCTCGCTTTAAAGAAAGAGAAAGTGGTGGTACTGTTGTTCCTCATGTAAAAAAATACAAAGTTACATTCATTGGTGTTGACGGAATTCCTACAATTGTACGAGTAGA
>JAZOSI010000150.1:0-6559 GCA_045657065.1 Congzhengia sp.
ATCTACCGCATCAAAGGCGACAAGGAACTCAAAGCCTGCCTTGCTTGTCAGACAAAGGTAGAGGACAATATGTATATTGCCACACTTCCTTTCTTCCCCCTTGTAAAAGAGGGTTACGACATCGAAAAAATCCCCACAAATGAATCTGTTATGATGCAGCTTTATCCTGAAATTTACGCTTGTATCGGCTGTAACGCTTGTACAAAAGCCTGTACACAGGAACTCAATGTTATGCAGTACATTGCATACGCTCAGCGTGGCGAATTTGAAAAATGTGCAGAAGAATCATTTGACTGCGTAATGTGTGGTGTTTGTTCTTCAAGATGCCCTGCTGGAATTTCACATCCCCAGGTAGCAATGCTTGCAAGAAGAATCAATGGTAAATATTTGGCACCCGGTTGCGGACATTTGGAAGACCGTGTAAAAGAAATCAAAGACGGCGACTTCAAAGAACTTATCGAAGCTCTTATGCAAAAACCCGTTGAAGAAATGAAAGAACTCTATAATACACGAGATATTGAGAAGTAAGGAGGAAAAGTAATATGTATTCGGAAAAATTTCAGGCATCAATTGCTGCAGTTGAAGCGGCAAGAGAAAAAAATATCGAATTAGAACCGGAACGTATGACCGCAAAACAGAAAGAAGACTTACTTGCGGCTTTTCATCCGGACTATAAACAGGACGAATTTGATGTACTCAAAATCGGTCCCAACAAAGGCGACAAAGTGCCCACAGAATTAGCAGAAATCTTACAGGCACACAGCCGTATTACAAAAGATTGCGTTGATTTATCTAACCCCGATTACGAAACAGATGTTTTGATTATCGGTGCAGGCGGTGCTGGTACATCTGCTGCTATTGAAGCAAACGAAGCCGGCGCTGATGTTTTAATCGTTACAAAGCTCAGAATGGGCGATGCCAACACAATGATGGCAGAAGGCGGAATCCAGGCTGCAGACAAACCCAACGATTCACCTGCAATCCACTTTGTAGATGCTTTCGGTGGCGGACACTTTGCGGCTAAAAGAGAACTTTTATCAAAGCTCGTATGTGACGCTCCTGAAGCTATTTTGTGGCTCAGTGAATTAGGCGTTGAATTTGATAAAGAAGCCGACGGCACAATGGTAACAACCCACGGCGGCGGTACATCAAGAAAAAGAATGCACGCTGCAAAAGACTACTCAGGTGCAGAAATCATGAGAACACTCCGTGACGAAGTGTTAAACCGTAAAATCCCCGTTGTTGATTTCACATCAGCAATCGAGCTTATTTTAGATGAAAACGGGAATGCTGCCGGTGCAGTTTTGATGAATATGGAAACAAAAGAACTCCTTGTTGCAAAGGCAAAGACTGTAATCATCGCAACAGGCGGTGCAGGTCGTATGCACTACCAGGGTTTCCCCACATCAAACCATTACGGCGCAACAGCTGACGGCCTTGTTTTAGGTTACCGTGCAGGTGCTAAGCTCCTTTATGCAGAAACATTACAGTACCATCCCACAGGTGTTGCATACCCTGAACAGATTTTCGGTGCTTTGGTTACAGAAAAAGTGCGTTCACTCGGTGCGAAACTCGTAAATGTAAACGGCGAAGTTTTCATGCATCCGTTAGAAACCCGTGACGTATCAGCTGCATCTATCATCCGTGAATGTTCAGAAAGAGACAATGGCGTAGATACAGGTAATGGCCGTGGCGTATGGCTTGATACTCCCATGATTGAAAAAATCGGCGGCGAAGGTACTATTATGAGCAGAATCCCTGCTATGTGGAGAATGTTCGCAAAATACGGCATTGATACCAGAAAAGAGCCCATTTTGGTATATCCCACACTTCATTACCAGAACGGTGGTCTTGATATTTCAGAAGACTGTATGACAACAAACATAGAAAACCTTTTTGTTGCAGGTGAAGCAGTAGGCGGAATCCATGGTAAAAACAGACTTATGGGTAACTCATTGCTTGATATCATCGTATTTGGCAGAAGTGCAGGTAAAAACGCTGCTGCAAAATCAAAGGATGTTAAAGTAGGAAAACTCTCACTCGACCACGTAGCAAAATTCGAAAAGGAAATTGCGGACGCCGGCATCGTGACAGAGACAGTTTCTCCCAAACTTCTTCCTAATTACACAAACCAGAAAAACATCTAAGGAGACAAAAAAATGACATTATTAAACGGTATTATTTCTATCAGTAATATTTATACATTGTTGTTTGTGGTATTTAGTGTTCTCCTTTTAGGTTATGCTTTGGGAAGAATCACAATCAAAGGAATTTCATTGGGTGATGCAGGTGTATTTATTATAGCGCTTGTTTTCGGGGCATTGTTCTTCCATGTAAATGAATCAGGGGAGCTTTTGTTCGCAGCATCGAAAGAGCCTTATGATTTTACCTCAGGACTTACAATAGTTGAAAGTCTCGGACTTATATTATTCGTTACATCAGTAGGTTATATTGCAGGACCTAAGTTTTTCGGAAACTTCAAGAGAAACTTTAAATCCTACGTACTTTTAGGACTTGTTATAATCCTTGCAGGCGGACTTTCTGCAGTGGCTTGTATCTATGCAGGGGAACTGTTTGGCTACGGTGCTTCTATCGAAAGTCAGGACGGATTTGTTGCGATGATTGTTGGACTTTTATCAGGTTCTCTCACTTCAACTCCTGCATTTTCAGCGGCTAAGGCAACTGTTGCAGAAGAGTTTACAGGACTTGTTTCAGTAGGTCACGGTATTGCATATATCTTTGGCGTTGTGGGCGTTGTACTTTTTGTACAGATTATTCCTAAACTCACAAAGGCAAATATGGATGAAGAACGTGCAAAACTTGTTATCAAAACAGAAGAAAGCAATAAAAAATCAATTGCAAAAATCTTCGAAATCGACCATATGGGCGTTGCAGGATTTTCACTTGCTGCAATTTTAGGTACAATCATCGGTCAGGTTAAGATTCCTCTTTCTTCAGCAGGACTTTCAGGAACTTGCTTCTCGCTTACAACAACAGGCGGATGCTTACTTATGAGTTTGATTTTAGGTCATTTCGGTAGAATCGGTCGTATCAAAATTATGCCTGCAGAATCAACACTTAAATTGTTCCGTGAATTAGGACTTGTTCTTTTCTTGGTTGGTGCAGGTATCCCCGGTGGCGCTGAATTCGTGGCAAACTTCGATGCTATGTACTTTGTATATGGTATAGTAATGACACTGTTCCCGCTTATCATCGGTTACTTGTTTGCTAAATACGTATTGAAGTTAAGCCTTCTTAACAATTTAGGCTCAATTACCGGCGGTATGACAAGTACACCGGCTCTTGGAACATTGATTAAAACTGCAGGTACAGAAGACGTTGCAGCAGCTTATGCAGCAACTTACCCCGTAGCACTTATTGCAGTAGTACTTGTATCACAGTTTATAGTAATATTGTTTTAAATAAAAAACTGAAAGTTCTTTTGAACTTTCAGTTTTTTATTGACTTTGGAGTAGTTTGGTGGTATAATCATTCTGATATAGATATGATAGACTCAAGGACAACGCGAGTATAAATTTAATAAGATTTGAGGGTGACTGTATGGACAAAGCATTTGACAGAAAAATTGTATTTGAAAACGGAGAAGAGTACTATGGCTACGGTTTTGGCGCTCGCGCTGAAAAAGTATGTGAGATAGTATTCAATTCTTCAGTAGTTGGTTATCAGGAGATAATTTCTGACCCGTCATATACCAATCAGGCGGTTGTTATGACTTATCCTTTGATTGGAAATTATGGTATTACCGATGAAGACTTTGAAACGAAAGTTCCCACAATTGGTGCGGTAATAGTAAGAGATTACAATGATATGCCCAGTAACTTCCGTTACACAAAGACCTTGTCTGAATTTATGGACGATAGCGGTATTCCCGGCATTTATGGTCTAGATACAAGAAAACTCACAAGAAGAATCAGAGACTTAGGCACACAGAATGTATTTATTACTGATGCATCTACACCTGTTTCTGATGCTTTGAAAATTCTTTCAAATGTCAACATCCCCGAAAACCCCATTGAAAAAGTAAGCTGTAAGAAGCGTTGGTACTCAAGAACATCAAGCCACAAATATAATGTGGTTGCAATTGACTGCGGAATTAAGTTAAGCATTATCAGAAACTTAAACGCTGCAGGTTGCAATGTAACAGTTGTTCCTTTTGATACCACAGCTGAAGAAATAGATTTCATGAAGCCTGACGGCGTATTTGTTTCAAATGGTCCCGGAAACCCCAATGATGCAAAAGAAGTTATAGATACAGTCAAAAAATTAATAGGAAAATACCCCATATTCGGAATCGGAATGGGACACCAGGTAATAAGCATTTCTTATGGTGCAACTGTTGACAAAATGAAAGTTGGTCACAGAGGCGGCTATCCCGTAAGAAATTTAGAAACCGGCAAAATCGAATGCACATCACAGAATCACGGTTTTGTAGTTAATGAAGAATCATTAAAGAATACATCACTCACAATCACACACAAGAACGTTTCAGACGGAAGCGTTGAGGGTGTAAAATGTGCAAAAGACAAGGTGTTCTCGGTACAGTACAATCCCGAAAGCGCCCCCGGTCCGCAGGATAGTGCATATCTTTTCGGACAGTTTATAGAAATCATGAAGGAGGCGCAGGAAAATGCCTAAAAGAGACGACATCAAAAAAGTATTGGTAATAGGCTCAGGCCCTATCGTTATCGGTCAGGCGGCAGAGTTTGACTATGCAGGCACACAGGCTTGCCTTGCACTCAAAGAAGAGGGATACGAAGTTATCCTTTGTAACTCAAACCCCGCAACAATAATGACAGATACCACAATTGCCGACAAGGTTTATATGGAACCCTTAAACCTTGAATACATTGCAAAAATCATCCGTTACGAGCGTCCTGACGCTATCGTTCCCGGTATCGGCGGACAGACAGGCTTAAACCTTGCTATGCAGCTTGACAAAAAAGGAATTTTAGCTGAATGTAGCGTAAAACTTCTCGGTACAAGCCGCGAAAGTATCGAAATGGCAGAAGACAGAGAACTCTTCAAAGAACTCTGTGAGCGTATCGGCGAACCCGTTATTCCTTCTAAGATTTCATACTCAATCGAAGAAGCAAAAAAAGCAGCTGAAGAAATCGGTTACCCTGTAGTATTGCGTCCTGCATTTACTTTGGGCGGTACTGGCGGCGGTTTTGCAGATAACGATGAAGAACTTGCAGAAATTATGAAAAACGCCTTGAAACTTTCTCCCGTTGGTCAGGTTTTAGTAGAGAAGAGTATCAAAGGCTATAAAGAAATCGAAT
Source organism: Congzhengia sp. (assembly GCA_045657065.1). Classification (GTDB taxonomy): domain Bacteria; phylum Bacillota; class Clostridia; order UBA1381; family UBA9506; genus Congzhengia. The sequence continues at coordinate 5,301 of JAZOSI010000150.1, forward strand.
TTGAAGTAATGCGCGATAAAAACGATACTGCTATCGCAATATGCAGTATGGAAAATATGGACCCTGTTGGAGTTCACACAGGTGACTCAATAGTTGTGGCACCCAGCCAGACATTGACAAACAAAGAGTACCATATGCTCCGTGACAGCGCATTAAAACTTATTCGCGAATTAAAGATTGAGGGCGGATGTAACGTACAGTTCGCATTAGACCCCCAGTCATTTAAATATTATTTAATCGAAGTTAACCCCCGAGTTTCAAGATCATCAGCTTTAGCTTCAAAAGCCAGCGGTTACCCCATTGCACGAGTTACAGCAAAAGTTGCAGTAGGTATGACATTGGATGAAATTCAGCTCGGTAGTTTAAATGCGGCATGTGAACCCACAATCGACTATGTGGTAACAAAAATGCCCAGATTCCCCTTTGACAAATTTACACAGGCGTCAAACAAGCTTTCAACACAGATGAAAGCAACAGGCGAAGTAATGTCAATCGGCAGAACAATGGAAGAAAGCTTGTTAAAAGCTGTTCGCTCATTGGAAATCGGCGTATGCCATATCTATATGTCAAAGTTTGACAAAAACAAAATGACAGTAGACGAACTTATGGAATATATCGCAGAATGTACAGACGACAGAATATACGCTATTGCACAGCTTATGTACCTTGGCGTTGACCATTCAAGAATCTGTAATGCTACACAGATTGATATGTTCTTCTTAGATAAAATCAAGAACATCGTTGACTTTGAAAGAGTACTTGAAGAGGATTCAAACAAAGGCAACATTGAGCTTTTGAAAAAAGCCAAGAAGATGGGCTTCTCTGACAAATACATTGCACAGCTCTGGGAAATGAAAGAAGACGATGTATATCTTTTGAGAAAAGAAAACAAAATCTTCCCCGTATATAAGATGATTGACAGTTGTGCAGGTGAAGTTGTAAGTGATATTCCTTACTTCTATTCAACCTACGAAGACGAAAACGAATCAATCCCCACAGACCGTAAAAAGATTATCGTTTTAGGTTCAGGACCTATCCGTATCGGTCAGGGCGTAGAGTTTGACTATTCAACAGTTCACGCTGTACAGACTATCAAAAACTACGGCTATGAAGCAATTATTATAAACAATAACCCCGAAACAGTTTCAACAGACTACACCACATCAGACAAACTCTACTTTGAACCCTTAACAGTAGAAGATGTTATGAATGTTGTAGAACTTGAAAATCCCATGGGTGTTATAGCGTCATTAGGTGGT
>JAZOSI010000151.1:0-10896 GCA_045657065.1 Congzhengia sp.
TATCAATCCTCTGGTTGAATCACTCAACGGCAAATGAATTGAAATCACATCTGATTTTTCAAATATTTCAGAAAGTTCAACACAATTATATTCGGGGTCAGGATTTCGCTTAAAAGCTAATACGTTACAACCTAAAGCATCGGCAACGTTTGCGACTTGTTTTCCAATAGCTCCGAGACCAACCACGCCCCAAACCTTTCCGTACATTTCATGGTAGGTAGGGGAAAGCTTGTTAGCAACGCCACTTCTGGTATAGCTTCCGTCATCTACATATTTTTTGAATTCGTCCAATTTCATAGTCAGATTCAGCGCCATTGCAATGGTAAGCTGGGCTACATTGTGTGAAGAATAACCTACAACATTACAAACTCCTATATTATGATTTTTGCAATAATCTATATCGATATTATCGTAACCTGTGGCGGTTTCGCAGATCAGTTTCAGATTTTTTGCATATTTTAAATTACTTTCGTTGAGTTTTAATTTATTGACAATAATTACATTAGCATCGCCAATTACGTTTCCTATATCTTCCTGAGGAATGTTAGGATAGATAACTGTTTCTCCTAAATCAGAAAAATAAGACAGATCAATATCATCGCCGATTGTCTTTGCGTCAAGATATACTATTTTCATATATTTCCTCCGTATGTTTTGTAATTAAATTTTAGCACAAGTGTTTCAGATATTCAATAGAAAAAGCGCAGGATTAATCCTGCACTTTTATTGGCACGCCTGATGCGATTCGAACGCACTACCTACAGAGTCGGAGTCTGTCACTCTATCCAAGTGAGCTACAGGCGCATATTAAGGCTTGCCAAAGCAAGCCTTAATTGTTATCTGTCTGTGATTTTATATGATAATGTCATTAAGCTGTCGCTTAGGTGAACATTTTCAACAGCTACGTCTTCAGGCACATCCAGTTCAATGTAAGAAAAGTTCCAAAAACCTTTGACCCCACATGAAACAAGGCACTTTGTAACTGCCTGTATTTGATTTTTGGGCAAAGTAAGAACTGCAATGTCAACCTGATTTTGAGTACAGAAAGATTCTAAATCATTTATATCGGTAACAGTAATATTTTTAATTCTTGTTCCAATTTTATTCGGATCGTTATCAAATATTCCGGTTATTCGATAACCTCTTTTTTCTATACCGGTATAATTAGCAAGGGCGTGGCCCAGGTTACCTGCACCAACGATGATAAGAGAGTAGTTCTGGTCAAGACCTAAAATTTCGCCAATTTTGTTATGTAAATGTCCTACATTATATCCGTATCCTTGTTGACCAAAATCTCCGAAACAGTTAAAGTCCTGTCTTATTTGAGATGCGGTAACACCCATCTTTCTGCTTAAATCTGCAGATGAAATTCTACTTATGCCAAGGTTCGTCAAGTCGCTCAGATATCTGTAATATCTGGGTAAACGCTTGACAACAACCATAGGCACTTGTATTTCTTTGTTTTTCATGATTTAATTAAAAATTATTCATCTTTATTCGCGCTGGGGAAATTATATCCGCAACGTGAACAGAATGATGCGTCGGTCTCGTTTGCTTCATCGCATTCCGGACACAATTTTTTATTCATGAGACCTGTAGCTGCTTCGTTAAGATCAGCCATCTTTTCATAGAGAGCGTCTATTCTTGCAAAAATTTCTTCTACTTCATCAGTTGTTGCTTCGGATCCTTCGCGCTGTGATAAATACACGATTTCGCCTAAAAGTTTGAAGTTTGCACTGATATCGGATTTAATGCTGGCGATTGAAAGTTTGGTTTTTGAAAGTTCTACCAATTCTCCTGACTTTTTAAAAACTTTGTCAGCTGTGTTTTTAAGCTCTGCTAAAAAGTTTTCCATTTTTTTACCTCCTGTCAAATTGAATTTGGGCCTATTGTGTACAAATATATTGTACCACATTTTTTTTAATATGTAAAACAAAAAATACAAAAGTTTTTCAAAAAACAAAAAATACTTGTAAATTAAGTCAAAATATGATAAGATGACCATATATCTTCAGTAGAGGAGTAGTCATGTGAGCGTAGGTTTGATTGAGGCATGTCATGCTTTCGGTATTACCACTTCCGGCGCAACATTTGGCAGCGGACACATAAACAGTACTTTCATTGCGAAAAAAGACGGTGAAGATCATGTTCTTCAACTTATCAACACGAATGTATTCAAAAATCCTGTTGATGTGATTTCAAACATCAGAAAAATCACAAAGCATATTAAGAAGAAAATAAAAGAAAATGGTGGTGACCCTAAACGCGAGGTTATCAATCTTTTGAAATCCAATGAAGGAAGTTATGTATTTTACGCGTCAACGGGAGAGGCTTATCGTGCGTATAGATTTATTGACGATAGCGTAACCCTTGAAGGAAATGCAACTCCTGATGAATTTTATCAGGCAGGTTATGGTTTTGGTAAAATTCAGAAGTATCTTGCGGATTTTCCTGTTACTGAACTCGTGGAAACGATTGAAAACTTCCACAATGCGCCTTTACGTGTAGAAAAATTAAAGAATACTATCAAAGAAGATAAATTCGACAGAGTAAAAAGATGCAAAGATATTATTGATTATGTTCTAAAATATGAAAAAGATGCTGATGTTGTTACTAAAGGAATCGAAAGTGGAGAAATTCCTTTGCGTGTAACTCATAACGATACAAAACTTAACAACATTCTGTTTGACGATAAGACAAAGAAGGCAATTTGTGTTATTGATCTTGATACTGTTATGCCCGGATCTATGCTTTACGATTTCGGCGATGCTATAAGATACGGCGCGAACACAGCAGCAGAAGATGAAGTTGACCTTGATAAAGTTTCCATTGATTTGAAATTGTTTGAAAGTTTCGCGCGTGGTTTTGTTTCACCGCTTAAAGACTCTATAACTCCAACTGAAGCAAAATTAATGGCATTTTCCGCAAAACTCATGACGTATGAACTTGTTGTCAGATTTTTGGACGATTATTTATCGGGTGATTGCTATTTTAAAACAAGTTATCCCGGACATAATATGATAAGAGCAAGAAACTAGATGAAGATATGTCAAGACATAGATTCGAAATTGGATGAAATGAATAAGATTATAGAAGATATTTTAAAATAACAGAGGCAAATTATGACAAAAGAAAATCTTACGCTTTTAACAGATTTTTATGAAATAACCATGGCAAACGGGTATTTTAAACACGGATTTCGTGACCGTATTGCTTATTTTGATATGTTCTACAGACGGGTTCCCGATAATGGTGGTTTTGCCATTATGGCTGGTCTTGAACAGTTGATAGACTATCTTGAAAATCTCAAATTCAGTGATGAAGACATCGAATTTTTAAGAAGTAAGAATATTTTTGACGAAGAATTTTTAGAGTACCTTAAAAATTTCAAGTTTGAATGCGATGTATGGGCAATTCCTGAAGGTACGCCCATTTTTCCACATGAGCCGATTATAACTGTAAGAGGTCCTGTTATTCAGGCGCAGTTTATCGAAACCATGATACTGCTTACTGTGAACCATCAATCGTTAATTGCAACAAAAGCAAATCGTATTGTAAGAGCGGCAGAGGGAAGAGCAGTTATGGAATTTGGTTCCCGTCGTGCACAAGGATACAGTGGTGCTATATTTGGTGCAAGAGCTGCATATATTGCAGGATGCTGTGGTACTGCGTGCACAGTATCAGAACGCGACGACGGAATTCCGGCGTTGGGTACAATGGCACATAGCTGGGTGCAACTTTTTGACAGTGAATACGATGCATTCAAGGCTTATGCCCAGACTTATCCCGATTCCTGTACATTATTGGTGGACACATATAATGTATTAAAGTCAGGTGTTCCCAATGCAATTAAAGTTTTTGACGAAGTTTTAAAACCTATGGGAAAGAGACCCAAAGGTATAAGAATAGATTCGGGCGATATCGCTTATCTCTCTAAGAAAGCAAGAAAAATGCTTGATGCAGCAGGGTATAATGACTGTAAAATTACAGCATCAAATTCATTAGATGAATATATCATAAGAGATACGCTTTTGCAGGGGGCAAAAATCGATTCATTTGGTGTTGGCGAAAGGCTTATTACATCAAAATCCGAACCTGTTTTTGGCGGTGTATACAAGCTTGCAGCAATAGAAAAAGATGGCGAAATTGTGCCTAAAATCAAAATCAGCGAAAATACTGATAAAATCACAAATCCCGGATTCAAAAAGGTTTACAGACTGTTTTCTAATGAAAGCGGAGAAGCTATTGCTGATGTAATTACACTTTATGATGAAACGATTGACGAAGATAAACCTTACGAAATATTTGACCCTGAACATACGTGGAAGAGAAAAACGATAACAAACTTCCACGCAGAACTGCTTACAGTTCAGATATATGATAAAGGCAAGAAGATTTTCGACAATCCCGATGTTCACGAAATAAAGAAGCACTGCGAAAGAGAAGTGGGCAGACTTTGGGACGAAGTAAAACGTTTTGAATTTCCGCATAAATACTATGTTGATTTATCGCCTGTACTCTGGGATTTAAAAGACGATTTATTAAAAAAATACTCAAAATAAGACGTAATTGTAATGAAATTCCTTCTTTTCACATATATTTATTGTACACGCGTACAAGTACATGCGAAAAGAGGGATTTTTGTGATAGACAAGCTAAAAAGAGAAATCAAAATTATTCTTGATAAAAACATAAAAGGATACATATTAATCTTGGCGGTTTTTATATCGGGGACGATTTTGTCGATGATTTTGAGTTATTCCAATGATAATGCTGAAATGAATCTGTATTTGAATGACTTTATATCAAATGTGAAAAATTATAGCATCGATTCCGTCAAAACATTTAAAAATTCGATGTTTGGGTATTTCAGATATGGCGTGTTGATGTTTTTTATGTCGATATGTGCAGTAGGTTACATAGGAGTTTTATGTACTGTCTTCATAAAAGGTTTTTTTTATGGAACTGTTCTTGATGCTTTGCTTAAAATTTCTTTTTCAAAAGGAATTACAGTTTTTTTTAGCTGTGTTTTACCGCACAATTTGATTGCAATGCCGTGCTGTATGATTTATTCATTTGCTTGTATAAAAAACGCCTTGGATGTCTCAAAAGGAGCAAAAAGCATAAAACACATCATAATAAAACCTTTATTATCAGGAATGGTGTATTGCCTTATAATCAGTACAGGAGCGCTTGTGCAAGCGTATATTGAACCAATGTTGATAAGGATGATAAATTCATTTTAGGAGAAACAAAATGATAAAATTGTTAAGCCAATACAAAACATATCTTAAAAATAATAATCTTCATCAAAATACCGTAAGTGCATATTATTCTGATGTAGAAAAATTTGCGGATTTCTTGGTTGAAAAAAGAGTCAAAGATGTAAAAAAAGTTGACAAAAGAATGATATCAAACTATGTTAAAAGACTCGAAAAAGAGGGTAAATCAGACGCAACAACAGCGAGAAATATAGCATCTATAAGATATTTCTTTGACTATCTTATGGCAAACGGAATTGTAGGTGTAAATGTTGCTCAAAAAGTAAAACCTCCGAAATTTGAAAAGACTATTCCCGAAACTTTATCATCGGAGGAAGTGATGAAGTTTTTGGAAGCTCCATCAGGATTAGATCCAAAAAGCGTACGAGATAAAGCAATGGTTGAAACTTTGTACGCTACCGGTATAAAAGCTTCAGAATTGATTGAACTCAATATTAATGATATACATCTTGATAATGGATATATAAGGTGTAAGAGGAGCGATACAGAAAGAATTATTCCTTTAGGGAAGCCGTCAATGGCTGCTCTTGAAAACTATGTAAATGTCATACGAAAAACAATAGCAAAAGATGGAGAGTCTGCTCTGTTTGTTAATATGAACGGAGAGCGTATGACTCGTCAGGGTTTTTGGAAAATTGTAAAATATTATGCTGATATTTCTGGCATAAAAACCCAAATTACGCCTAAAACTTTAAGACACTCTTTTGCATTACATCTTTTGGAAAATGGTGCAGATTTACATTCAATCCAGGCGATGTTGGGGCATTCTAATATTTCGACTACACAAGTTTATACGAAAGTTGTCAATAAAAAATTGCAGGATATATATTCAAAAGCTCATCCAAGAGCATAATAAAAGGCTTATGCGTTACAGCATAAGCCTTGATTTTATTTGTTTGGGTTGAACGTTGCGTGAATGATTTTGCCTAAGATTACTGCATCGCAATCTTTAGATGTTTTTTTGAATTTATCTTCTGTGGAGTCTGATACAAGAGTTATGTGTTTATCTGTATAGAGTACTTTTCTTATAACAATTTTCTTTTCTGATTTTATTAAAACTGCTGCGATTTCACCACTTGCAACAGCTTCTGTAGATGCAAAAATAGCAATACTGCCTTTGGCGATGCCACTGCCTTTCATAAGGTCATCATAAGCCATTACGGCGTAACATTCCATATCTTTGTATACGGGAATAGGGGAGAAGAAATCACTCTGAAAATTGTCTCTTCTGTATATCACATCAGTATAGGATAGAGTCTTTCTGAAAAAGCTTACAACAAATGAAAAAGCGTCTTTTTCCTTAAAAGCAATTTTGGGATTAGAATCAATATTGCTTTTCAAAAGTTCCTCAGAGGTAACATCAAAATATGATGCAATACGCACTAAAACATCACGTTTCGGAATGGATGTTCCTGATAAATAATTGCTGATAGCAGATTTTGATAAGTTGAGATTTTTTGCAAGGTCCACTTTTCGCATATCGTTCTTTTTCAACAGATATATTAAGTTTTGGGAAAAACACATATTGTCTTCGCTTTTCATAAAATCCATCCTTTATCTGCGCTTTTTCTTTGTTGATCTATGCTTGAATCTTTTGACAAGTATCATTACAACCACAACGCCTAAAGCTGAAATAAACCAAATATTCAGCATATACGAAAGAATTTGTTTTACTATGTTTCTTGAAACAGAACGACTCGCATATAGGTCTGATTCGGCCACAAGTTCTCCGTCATAGTAAAACTTTGCTTTTCCTAATACATCGCCTTCTTTTATAGGGGCAGTTATTTTTTTATCTAAAAGAAATTCACTTTTCAAGAGTTCTGCGGTATATGTGTCACGGGGGAGAAGAGCCTTTACATCCTTCTTTGTGACTAACACCAGATGGTCTTTGCCCAACGACCAGCGCACTTTACAGGTTGATGCTATTTCGTCGCCTTTTATAACGATTCTCATTCGGTGGTTTGCATAAGCATATTCAAAAAGTGCTTTTGTGTCAATAAATGACTGATTATAGTTTGGAGATTTGAATACAACAGCAATCAAATCAAGGTCGTTTTTTATTGCGCTTCCTACAAAACAGTAACCGGCATCGCTTGTGTGACCTGTTTTTATGCCGTTTGCAAATCTGTACTGAATAGAATAGTCACTATACTTGTTCATCATCGCATTTCTTGTGCGGAAAATTCGTTCTGTTTTATATTTGTTTGTAGGAGCAATCGTCAAAGATGTCATAGCAGACATTTCAGCAAAAGTTTTGTTTGCCATAGCGCGCTTTGCCAGAATTGACATATCTCGTGCCGTGGTATAGTGATTCTTGTCGTGATAACCATGCGGATTGCAAAAATGCGTATTTTTCATACCGAGTTTTTTCGCGGTAGAATTCATTAATTTCACAAATTCTTCGATGGAACCAGAAACTTCTTCCGCTAAAACGTTTGCTGCATCGTTAGCTGAATGTATCATCAATGACTGCAGCAATAATCTTGCAGACAGAACTTCACCTTCAGAAAGTCCCATATTAGAGCCGTCGCGGTCAATATCTACGGCTGTTGCACTTGCTTTCAATTCTTTGTCAAGGTCTTTGATTTTAGTGAGTGCAAGATAAGCTGTCATTATTTTTGTTGTTGAGGCAGGATACATCTTTGCATCGGGATTTTTTTCGTACAAAACTGTATCAGTAGAAGGGTTTATCAAAATTGCACTCTGTGCTTTTATTTCAGGACCGAATGATATTAAATTCTGTTCGGGTATTTCTTTTTTTTCTTCTTTCTTTTCTTCGGTTTCTTTTTTTGCACTTTCTTGTTTTTCTTCTGTTTTTACAGGCTCATCGCCTTTGACACGATTGCTATCGTTTTCGGAAAATGCAGTTGTATATGTAAATGTAACTGACATCAAAAATGTCAGAAAAAATATGATCGATTTTTTCATTAGTAAACTCCTAAAAAACATTATTATCTACATTATATTACAATTTTATAGAATGTTCAACAAAAATATATTTTTTTTCGATTTTTATTTATTATAATTGACATATTAATAAAAATAATTTATAATAATTGTATGTGAGTTTATATATTTGCGTATATAATCTTCATGTGCTATTTCACCGATAATAATACACTAGAAAGGGTATTAAATATGGAAAGAAAAATTCTTGTTGTGGACGATGAAAAACCAATAGTTGATATTTTAAAGTTCAATCTTGAAAAGGAAGGATTTGAAGTTTTAACTGCAGATAATGGAGCAAGCGCTTTAGAAACTGCGTTGTCGCAGAATCCTGACCTTATACTTCTTGACATTATGCTTCCTAAAATGGACGGCTTTGATGTATGCAGAAAAGTACGCGAAAAATCAAATGTTCCGATTATTATGATTACAGCACGCGATGAAGAAGTTGATAAAGTATTAGGTCTTGAACTTGGTGCAGATGACTATATTACAAAACCTTTCTCAGTTCGTGAACTTATTGCCCGTGTGAAAGCAAATATGCGCAGAGTTTCAACGGACGTTGCTGCTGATACAGACGATAAAATCAATGTGGGTGAAAATTTCATTATTAATGCTACACGCTATGAAGCGGTTAAAAACGGTGAAGTTTTAGATCTTACTTTGAGAGAATATGAATTACTTAAGTTCTTAGTAACACAGCCAAACCGTATCTTTACAAGAGAAGCGCTTCTTTCAAGTGTGTGGGGATATGAATTTTATGGCGATGTAAGAACTGTAGATGTAACTGTAAGACGCTTGCGTGAAAAAATCGAAGACGATTCAAGTAATCCTACATACATTCTTACAAAACGCGGAGTAGGTTACTACTTTAAAAAATAACTAAAAAAGGAACGAAAGATATGTTTAAAAGTTTGCGTTTTAAACTGATAACCATATTTGTACTTCTTGTGCTTGCAATAATGTCTGTTGCAGGCACATTTTTAGTACTTCGGGTAACTGATTTTTACCATTGCGGATTCAATGAAAAGATGACAGAAATATTTAATGATAACTTTGCTGCAGGTATTTCTGATGCAAAAGATTTGAATAAAAAGGTAAAAAACATCAGTGCCACAATTGGTATCAGTGATTCGAGAAATTATTATATTGTAAATACAGCGGACGGAAGCATAATGTATTCTTCGGTTTTTGCTGATTCTGATGTATACCTTGATTCGGAAAATTACAACAAAGCTCTCACCGGCACAGCAGGTTCAAGCAGAAATATTGCATCAGAATTTATGGATTTTGCAAAACCGGTATTAGTTGGCGGAGAGAACTATATTATCTATATAAAAGACACAAAATCTGATTTTTCTGCTATTGTAAAAAGAATTATAATTTTTCTTGCAGAAGCAATAGCCGTAGGATTTGTCATTTCGATAATTGTATCTTATTTTGTTGCAAGAAAACTTACGCAACCAATTTCGAATTTGACAAAAAGTGTGAAACTTATTTCAGACGGAGAACTTGATACAAAGATTGAGCCTGCCAAATCGCAAAATGAAATTGGTATGCTTACTGAAAGTATTCGTGAAATGTCAACGAAGCTGCAAAAAACAATCTCTGAAGTTTCGACCGAAAAAAATAAGATTGAAGCTGTTATTCAGAATATGACCGATGGCGTTATTGCCTTTTCTAAAAACGGAAGAATCATACATATAAATTCTACTGCAAAAAAGATGCTGAATCTCGATAAAATTGAAAAGCTTAAGTTCGATAAGCTTTTTGAAGAAATCGGCGCAGAAATCAAAATAGGCGACCTTTTATACCTTGAAGGAAACCGTTCCTGTGAAGTTGTTGCAAAACACGGAGACTTATCATTGAAGATAAACTTTGAAGTGTTCGACAACGAAAAGAACAAGACAGACGGCGTTTTGGCGATGATTCACGATGTAACAAAACAGGAAAAACTTGAACTTTCAAGAAGAGAATTTGTTGCAAATGTATCGCACGAATTAAAAACACCTCTTACAACTGTAAAATCTCACGCAGAAACATTGCTTGACGTTATCGGAGAGAATAAGTTGGCGCAGTCATTTGCAAACACAATTCTTAATGAAACTGATAGAATGACACGGCTTGTAAAAGACTTGCTTCTGATATCGAGTCTTGAGGGAAAAATCGTTCTTAATAAGACGACTTTCTCACTTCGGGATATGATAAACGATGTTATTTCAACAATGTCTTTAGTTGCCAGTGAAAAAGGTCACAGACTTCAGTTTGAAGCTATGGCGGAAATTCCGGATTTCTATGGCGACAGAGATAAACTTGAACAGGTTTTATATAACATTATCTCCAATTCCATAAAATACACTCCCAACGGCGGAAAAATAACTATTAAAGCCGGAAAGCTTTACAGTGCGTTTTTTGTAGAGGTCAAGGACAATGGTATTGGAATTCCTGAGGGTGATCTTGAAAGAATTTTCGAAAGATTTTACAGAGTTGATAAAGCCCGCAGCCGTGAACTTGGCGGTACCGGACTTGGTCTTTCGATTTCAAAAGGTATAATAGATGCTCATAACGGAACAATAAAAGTCGATAGTGAGGTAGGAAAAGGTACAAATGTAATAATTTCACTGCCTGTTCCGAAAGGTAAATAAATTATAAGGAGAAAATTATG
>JAZOSI010000152.1:0-8521 GCA_045657065.1 Congzhengia sp.
CATCGTAGGCGCTGCAATCGCTATCAAAGACGGTTGCACAAAAGCTGCTGACGCTGCAGAAAAAATCGGTCTCGGCTTACAGTCATTCTGTATCCCCGGTTCTGTTGCAGACGACAGAAAAGTTGGTATCGGTCACGGTAACTTAGGCGCTATGCTCCTCCGTGAAGAAACAAAATGTTTCGCGTTCCTTGCAGGTCACGAATCATTCGCAGCTGCTGAAGGTGCTATCGGTCTTGCGCGTTCTGCTAACAAAGCTCGTAAAGAAGACCTCCGCGTTATCTTAAACGGTCTTGGTAAAGACGCAGCACAGATCATCTCAAGAATCAACGGTTTCACATACGTTCAGACACAGTTTGACTACCACACAGGCGAAGTTAAAGTTGTTAAAGAAACAGCTTACTCAAATGGCGAAAGAGCAAAAGTTCGTTGCTACGGTTCAGACGATGTTCGTGAAGGTGTTGCAATCATGCATTTAGAGGGCGTTGACGTATCTATCACAGGTAACTCAACCAACCCCACACGTTTCCAGCATCCCGTTGCAGGTACATATAAGAAAGAATGTATCGAACAGGGCAAAAAATACTTCTCAGTTGCTTCAGGTGGCGGTACAGGCCGTACATTACATCCTGACAACATGGCTGCAGGCCCCGCTTCTTACGGTATGACAGATACAATGGGTCGTATGCATAGTGACGCTCAGTTTGCAGGTTCATCTTCAGTTCCTGCTCACGTTGAAATGATGGGACTTATTGGTGCAGGTAACAACCCCATGGTTGGTATGACTGTTGCAGTTGCAGTTGCTATTGAAGAAGCAATGAAATAATTGCCGACAGGTAAAAACGGCGCATAATCATTCAAAACAAATATTGTTTTAAAAGAAGGCACTCGCTTTTGCGAGTGCCATTTATTTTATGTTTTGAACTCAAACGAGCAGAGCCACTCGTCGTACCATCGTACGACTTCGGGGCACACCCTTCGGCTCTGCTCGTTTGTTCTGCATCCGTTTTTCCTCTGTCTAAGGCTTGCAAAAATAGTATAAAAGAAAGCACCCTGATGGGTGCTTTCTTATTTTAATATTTCTAAACTTCTTTCTAATATACCTGAAAAGTGTGCAAGGGCGAGACCGTAGTTTGTTACGGGGACATTTTGTGCGATTGCACGCTCCATACGGGACCTTATTTCTTTGTCGCCCAACATACAGCCACCGCAATGGATAATGAGAGATACCCCTGACAAATCATCGTAAAACTCTGTACCGGAAACGGTTTTAATGTTAAGCGTTTTGCCGGTGTGTTTTTTTAGTCCTGCAGGTATTTTTACCGTACCGATGTCCTCGCATTGTCTGTGGTGGGTACAACCCTCGGCAATAAGAACGGTATCTCCGTCCTTTAAATTGTCGATTGCTTTGATACCTGATAGTGCAATATCTAAAAATCCTTTATATCGCGCCATAAGAATTGAGAACGATGTGAGCGGAATGTTCTCTGGCACGATCTGTGAAACAAACTTAAACACCTGACTATCACAGATTACCATTTTTGGCGGATTGGCAAGGGATGTAAGTGTCTTTTCGAGTTCTGTTTCTTTGGTGACAATAGCCATTGCATCGCTATCCAAAATATCGCGGATTGTCTGCTGCTGGGGAAGAATAAGTCTTCCTTTCGGCGCAGACTCGTCAATGGGAGTAACAAGTACCACCACATCGCCTGCATCCAACAGGTCGCCTACGATTTTTTGCTCTTTTTCTTTTGGGGCAAGTTGTGCGATTTTTTCTTTTAATTCATTTATACCTTCGCCCGTTTCGGCACTGATGCAGAAACCATCTGCACTTTTCAAATCGCATTTATTGTAGGCTACTATATATTTGATTTCTTTTTCTTCAAAGAGCGAAATCAGCTTTTTATCAGTATCGGTCAAATCTTGTGTGGCATCAACGATTAAAACCGCAATGTGGCACTTTGCGATTACTTTTTTAGTTTTTTCCATACGAAGAGCGCCGAGTTCACTCTCGTCATCAAATCCGGGAGTATCAATAATCACAACAGGGCCCAAAGGGAGTAACTCCATAGCCTTTGATACGGGGTCTGTGGTAGTTCCCGAAACATCAGATACGATAGACAAACTCTGGTCTGTGACAGCGTTTACCACGCTTGATTTTCCTGCGTTGGTCCTGCCAAAAAAACCGATATGAACGCGCTCGGCTGATGGGGTAGAATTTAACATAATCTCACCTTAAAATCTGAAATCTCTTATGCCTTTGCCGATTTTTTCCAAATTGTCACGGCAGATTTCTTTTACTTTATCTTTTGGGATTTTTTCTATTTCGGCGCGGATTAACTCTTCGCCGATTTTTTTAGTTTCTTCTGATGCGTAGTCCATCAGGAATTCTTTTAATGTCATAAGCGCGTTGGGATGACAGCAGTTTAAGATCTGTCCGTTTTTGCACAATTCCATAAATCTGTCGCCTGTTCTGCCTTCGCGGTAACAAGCAGTGCAGAATGAGGGAATGAACCCTTCTTCCATAAGCCAGCGCACAACCTCGTCCAAGGTTCTTTTGTCGCTTACATCAAACTGTTCTGAATTTTCATCTTCGGGTTCATCTTCTGCATAACCGCCAACAGAAGTCTTAGACGCGCCGCTTATCTGTGAAACGCCAAGACGGAGCACTTTTTCCCTTACTTCTTTGCTTTCGCGGGTGGAGATAATCATACCTGTATAAGGAACAGAAATTCTGATTAACGCACATATTTTTGCAAACACATCATCGGAAATGCCGTTGTCAAACTGGTCGGGGTCGATATCATCAGCACGCTTCAGTCTTGGAACAGAAATCGTATGAGGACCTACGCCAAATGCAGCCTCTAAATGTTCTGCGTGCATCAAGAGTCCTGCAAATTCGTACTTGTAGAGTTCAAGCCCGAATAAAACACCCAAACCCACATCGTCAATTCCTGCTTCCATAGCTCTGTCGTGAGCTTCTGTGTGGTAGCAGTAATCACTCTTGGGACCTGTGGGGTGGAGCTCTTCGTAGGTCTTTTTGTGATAGGTTTCCTGGAAGAGTATATATGTGCCGATGCCTGCATCTTTCAGTTTTTTGTAGTTTTCTACTGTTGTTGCGGCAATGTTTACATTTACTCGTCTTATTGCACCGTTTTTGTGTTTGATTGAGTAGATTGTTTCGATGCTTTCTAAAATATACTCAATGGGGTTCATTGTGGGATGCTCGCCGGCCTCTAACGCCAATCTCTTATGCCCCATATCCTGCAGAGCTATAACTTCTGCTTTTATTTCTTCCTGGGTGAGTTTTTTTCTTGCGATTGTCTTGTTTTTCATATGATACGGACAATATACGCAACCGTTCACACAGTAATTTGAAAGGTAAAGGGGTGCAAACATAACTATACGATTGCCGTAGAAATCTTTTTTTATCTGCTCAGCAAGTGCGTAGCATTCTGCGATTTTTTCAGGAATTTCACAAGCCAAAAGAACGGACGCCTCGCGGTGTGTAAGACCTTTGCGCTCTTTTGCTTTTTCTATGATTTTATCTATGAGTTCTATGTTATCTTTGTTTTTTTCGGCGTAATCAAGGGTATCTAAAATCTCTTCGTGAGATATAAATTCCTCGGCTTTTCTTGATTTCGGATCGTACATTTTCCACCATCTCCTAAAATTTCTCTACCTCTAATTTTATCACATTTTTTTGATAAAGTAAATGGGTTTTATTTGTAAATAAAAAAATAGGGATTCGCGTTATACGAATCCCTACTATTAACAAATTATATTAGCATTGCACGGTCTGCGCTAAATCCAACGAGATAAGGCTGAACGGATTTAGATGCAGAATGGACAAACAGAACCGACGGGTGTGCCCCGAAGGCGTACGCGGTACGCCGAGGGTTCTGTTTGTTCGTAGTGCAAGGCACAAAAAATAGGGATTCGCGTTATGCGAATCCCTACTATTAACAAATTATATTAGCATTGCACGGTCTGCGCTAAATCCAACGAGATAAGGCTGAACGGATTTAGATGCAGAATGGACAAACAGAACCGACGGGTGTACCCCGAAGGCGTACGCGGTACGCCGAGGGTTCTGTTTGTTCGTAGTGCAAGGCACAAAAAATAGGGATTCGCGTTATGCGAATCCCTACTATTAACAAATTATATTAGCATTGCACGGTCTGCGCTAAATCCGTCAGCCGTAATTATGCTACCTGTGTGTAGATATAGAGTGCAAAGAGAACAACTGATACCCACATGATAGGTGAAATATCTTTTGCTTTGCCTGTGCAAATCTTCAATACTACCCATGAAATCATAGCGAACATAATACCTGTTGCGATTGAGTATGCAAAAGGCATCATAACGATAGCTAAGAATCCGCCGATAGCGTCTGCGATGTCGCCGCCGAAGTCCATTTCTTTAACTGCTGAAAGCATGAGAAGACCAACGAATACCAAAGCAGGTGTTGTAGCGAATCCGGGGATTGCCAAGAAGATAGGAGCAAAAGGAATAGCGATTAAGAACAAGATACCTGTTGTTAATGCTGTAAGACCTGTTCTACCACCTGCAGATACGCCTGCTGAAGATTCAACATAGCTTGTAACTGTTGATGTACCAAGGCACGCACCTGCTACTGTACCAACAGCGTCTGCCATTAAAGCGCCGCCCGCTCTGGGGAGAGAACCGTCTTCTTCAAGTAAGTCACCCTTCTGAGCTACACCGATTAAAGTACCAACTGTATCGAAGATATCTGTGTAGAGGAATGTGAAGAGAACTACTGCAAATGCCATGAAGTTGTCTTTAATAAATCCAAAGTCGAACTGGAAGAGTGCAGGAGCAGCAAAGTTAGCTTTGATTGAATCCCATGAAAGTGAGGGAATCAAAGAATAAACGCCTGCTTCGATATCTACAACGTACCAGCCAATGAGTTCAGCAATGATACCGAGTACCCATGTAGCGATGATACCGATGAGGATAGCACCTGTTACTTTGAAGTGGTGAAGAACACCGATAATCAAAAGACCAACGATAGCAAGTACAACCTGGGGTGAACCAAGATTGCCAAGACCTACTAATGTAGAATCATTGTTTACAACGATACCAGCGTTGATTAAAGCAATGATCGTGATGAATAAACCGATACCAGCTGTGATACCGAGTTTTAAGTTCTTGGGAATCTTGTTAACTAAAGCTTCTCTGAACTTAAAGATAGAAAGAATCATGAAGATGATACCTTCTAATAAAATAGCAGTTAATGCTACTTTGTAAGAGTAACCCATTGTAAGACATACTGTGTAGGTAAAGAATGCGTTAAGTCCCATACCTGATGCTAATGCTACGGGGTAGTTAGCAAAGAACGCCATACAGATTGTAGCGATTGCAGCAGATAATGCTGTAGCCATAAAGATAGCTGCGGGGCCGGGGCCGTCGGGGATAATACCTAACATGCCGGGGTTAACTGCCAAGATGTACGCCATTGCCAAGAATGTGGTAATACCGGCGATAATCTCGGTTTTAACATTGGTGTTGTGCGCTTTTAATTTAAAAAGCTTTTCCATTTTTCATCCTCCGTTTTTAATTTATTTTGAAAGATAATGTAATTATACCATATGGGGTGGCAAATTTCAACAAAAAATACAACATTTTGGGAAAAATTTTGTTAATATTGGAAAATAAGGCGAATAAAGGGGTTGTGGAGGAATCCCTTTTTAATTCATTGCAAAATAAAAAGACACTCCACTTTGTGGGTGTCCTTTTATTTTGGCGGAGAGAGAGGGATTCGAACCCTCGAACGGGTATTAGCCGTTACACGATTTCCAATCGTGCGCCTTAGACCAGCTCAGCCATCTCTCCACGGCGATATGCTCATTACGAATTGTTATTATAGCATAGATTCTCGCCCTTTGCAAGAGTAATTTTAAATTTTATAAAAAGCACTTGATATTTGATGAAAGCTATGCTAAAATATATCTTGTAATTGAAAACAAGGCCTGTTGGTCAAGCGGTTAAGACGTCGCCCTCTCACGGCGAAAACAGGGGTTCGAGTCCCCTACGGGTCACCAATAAAAAAGGAACATACCTTGAGTATGTTCCTTTTTTCATTGGTTAGTTTATTTCAATAATATCTATACTATAACCCAAAACTTCGCCAACGGATTTAACTTTACCTTTAAGTGTGACTGTGTCATTTTTTGACATTTCCATAACTTTTGCAAGTTGATCATCATTTTTGATATAGCACATTACATTTATAATGCTGTAAGGATTGTTTGCAGGTCGAAGTGAAATGTATGAACCATCACTGTCGATATTGGCAAGTTTTCCTGTTATTTCTACATACTGATTAAGGTACTTATTTTCAGCTTTTAAAGCATTTTCGCTGAGTTCATCGAGCATTGTAGATACATCATAGGCAACATACTCGATTACCTCGTCTTGTACAACCTGTTCGTTGTTAATATCAGCAGGTTTGTCACTGCCGCCGGCAGAAGCTATAATTACGATCAGAACAACCGCAATAATTCCCCATAAAATCCATTTGGGCTGTTTGTTTTTTGCGCCGCATGCTACACAAACTTTTGCGTTTTTCGCAATTTCTGTACCACATGTTTTACATTTTGTCATTTTTGCCATATTTGATTTCCCCTTTTATATATTCTTGTGCTCGATAAAAAGAGCACAAGAATATTATACTCGTTTTATCGACAATTGTCAATAATAAGAGCATAAATTATTATTGAAATTGAGGTGATAAAATGATTTCATATGAGCCGTTTTATGAAACTTTAAAAAAGAAAAACATATCTACCTATAAACTTATAACCAATTTTAATGTCAGCCGCAGTCTGCTTGACAGATTAAAACACAATAAACCAATAAGCACAGTTACGCTAAATGACTTATGCACTATTTTAGACTGTGGCGTTGAAGATATTTTGATATACCAAAAAGACTAACATCTTGACAACGTCTTAATCTTATGTTAAAATATTTCCATAAACACTAATAAGGAGTTTTTTACTATGACAAGAATTAAAACACTTGAAACAAAAGATTTAAAGAAATCAGTAGAAAAAGGCGGTTGCGGCGAATGTCAGACATCTTGCCAGTCAGCTTGCAAAACATCTTGTGGCGTTGCTAATCAGCAGTGCGAAAATAAAGATAACTAATTAAGATAAGCTAAGGGGCTGTATATACAGCTCCTTTTATCTTGCAAAGAGGAAGAAAAAATGGTACATTGCTATAAATTAAACGGATACAATATAATACTCGATATGGCATCAGGCAGCGTTCACTCGGTGGACGAGGTGGCGTACGATGCGATTTTGATGTTCGAAAGTCATACACAGGATGAAATCAAAGCATTTTTGCTGGACAAATATGCCGACATGCCCGATGTCACGGAGTCAGAAATCGACGAGCTTTTTTCAGATATTGAAGCGCTGAAATCAGCAGGTAAACTCTTCACAAAAGATATCTACGAAAACCATGCCTTTGACTTTAAATCTCGCCATACTGAGGTTAAGGCGCTTTGTCTGCACATTGCACACAGTTGTAACCTGACCTGTAATTATTGCTTTGCAGCTCAGGGCAATTTTCACGGAAAATCGGCACTTATGTCACTTGATGTAGGAAAACGCGCCATAGATTTCTTAATCGAAAATTCAGGCAAGAGAAGAAACTTAGAAGTTGACTTTTTCGGTGGCGAGCCCCTTCTTAACTTTGATGTGGTAAAGGAAATCGTAAAATACGCCCGCTCAATCGAAAAAGAACACAATAAAAACTTCCGCTTCACACTTACCACAAACGGAATGCTCATCGATGATGATGTAATAGATTTTGCAAACAAAGAGTGCCACAATGTTGTATTGTCTTTAGACGGAAGAAAAGAAATCCACGATGCACTTCGCAAAACCCATTCAGGCGAAGGCTCATACGACATCATCTTACCCAAATTCAAAAAAATGGTGGAAGCAAGAAACGGTCAGGGATACTATATGCGTGGTACATTTACCCACAAAAACCCTGATTTTACCGAGGATGTTTTTCACATGGCAGACCTTGGATTTACAGAACTTTCTATGGAACCTGTTGTATGTGCGCCTGATGACCCCAACGGTCTTACAGATGAAGACATCAAGACCGTTTGTGACCAGTACGAAATTCTGGCAAAAGAAATGATAAGACGCAAAAAATGTGGAAACGGATTTACTTTCTACCACTATATGATAGACTTAAAAGGCGGTCCTTGTATTTATAAGAGAATCGCAGGCTGCGGCTCCGGTACAGAGTATTTTGCAGTTACACCCTGGGGCGAACTGTACCCCTGCCACCAGTTTGTAGGCGATGAAAAATACAAAATGGGTGACATCTGGGCCGGTGTTACCAAAGAAGAAATCCGTGATGAGTTCAAACTCTGCTACGCCTATGCAAAACCTGAATGTCGCGACTGCTGGGCAAAACTTTATTGCAGCGGCGGTTGCGCGGCAAACGCCTACCACGCATCAGGCAAAATAACAGG
>JAZOSI010000153.1:0-3560 GCA_045657065.1 Congzhengia sp.
CATAAAATAAACTCGTAAAAAGGTGTAAGCGAAAAGCGCCTTGAGGGATTCGCCCCGTTGCGACGGGGCCGGTTCGCGGATCTGACAGTCCACCGGACTGTCATTCAACACCGCTCACTTCGAATCCCTTCTGAATTAACATCGCAAAACAAAAGAACACCCACAAAAGTGAGTGTTCTTTTGTTTTGGCGCGCCTTGAGGGATTCGAACCCCCGCCGCCTCGGTTCGTAGCCGAGTCCTCTATCCAGCTGAGGTAAAGGCGCATATCTTAAAATCAGCAAAATCTATTTTAGCACAAGACGATTCCTTTGTCAACATATTTTTTACAGTTTCTTTACGATTATTGACGATTTGTCCACATTATGTTATACTTATTAAACAGCGTGAATAGAATAGTGATACAAGCTATCTTTGCACAAAAGGAGAATCAGTATGTACAAAAAACTAATATACTTATGTCTTGTTGTATCAATATTTGTGACAATGAATTTGTCTGCAATTTCAGGTACAGCCGCAGGAAACACTAAGTTCACAGATGTAACAAATAACTATTCCTGGGCGACAGATGCCATCAACGAACTTGTGGAAAAAGGCGTTTTAGACGGCGTGGGAAATAAAAAGTTTGCTCCGGATGCCCCCGTTACAAAAGCACAGTTTGCCAAGATGCTTGCAGGCGCTCTTGAGATAGAAGCAACAGACGGTGCAGAAGTTACATATAAAGATATAACCGAAGAACATTGGGCGTATCCTTATGTTTTGGCATCAAAGGACTTTTTCTACGAATCCGAAAACACAAAATTCAACCCCGACGAAAATTATTCCCGTGAAAAGTGCGCTTATGCCATCGCTTACGCTTTAGGTTACGGCGGAAAATCGGCGAATCTTTTGGATGCAAATGTTTTAGAAAATAATTTCACAGATGTGGACGATATAATGCCTGCATTAAAAAGTGCCGTTGCAATGACTGTTGAACGCGGTATTGTAAAAGGTTCATCAGGTATGGTGCGTCCCAAAGGCGAGGTAACAAGAGCAGAAGCGGCAGTTCTTTTACATCGTGCTATGCAGTACAAAGCAAGAAACTCACAGAACTTATTTATAACACAGACTCCTATGATGGGTGAAAGCACCGTGACACTCGAGCAGGCAAAACGTTGGGCAGAGAAAAAAGGTGCTCATCAGAGATTTATCGATATTGCTGATTACTATTGGAAATACGGCGAAATCACAGGCGTTCGTCCTGAAATTTTGTATGGACAAGCTGCCAAGGAAACAGGCTTTGGTAAGTATACGGGACAAGTTAAGCCCGAACAGAACAACTGGGCAGGCATAAAGATTAAAAATCCTGTCGCCGACAGACCCGAAGACCACGAAACTTTTGCTACACCCGAAGATGGCGTAAGAGCGCATTTTAATCATATTTCGGCTTATGTGGGCATTGACCCTGTGGGCGAGCCTCACGATCGCTACTATGTTTTAAAGACTGTTGCGTGGAGAGGAACTGTCAAAAATGTAGAGCAGTTGGGTGGAAAATGGGCGCCCGATGTTACATATGGGTATAATATTGTAGTTAAAATGTTAAGAGGTATGGAAACCACTAACTGACGGGTGAAAACGGCACCAAACCGTTCACAACAAAATGATATTTTAAAATGTAAGGGAACGAAGAATTTCGTTCCCTTTTTAAATTAGTTGTGAACTCAAACGAATGTCACCTCTCGCTGTACCTATGTACAGTTTCGGGTAACCACGACCTGTTCCATTCGTTTGTTGTCATTTATTTTCCTCTGTTTTACGGCAAGTCAAGAAGTAGGGTATTGCTTTTATTTTTTCAATATCTCCTCTATCCCCTTACCGTGAGGGCGGTTATATCTTTTCAATGAAAATAGGGAGGAATTTCGAGACAATTTATTTACACCCTCACGGCAGGATAAGCTCATTTTAAAACCTAATTCTTTTATGATTTCTTCCGTTTCTTCGCACATATACCCAAAGGGATAGGTAAAGCAGAGAGTATCTTTTTTTGTGTATGTTTTTAAAAGGTCCTGCATTTTTTGGGTATCTTCTGTAAAGATTTTTCTGTGCTGTTCTTTGCTTTCGGATTTTAACTTTTTACAGCCTTGTCGCCCGTTTGTATTTTTGTGCATATCGTAGGTGTGGTTTCCTATTTCCGTGTGGGTGCTTTTTGAAAGAGTTTCTATATCATCCCATGAAAGATAAGCATAGGAAACGCATCTGTCAGGGTGCTCGGTGAAGTCGTTTGTATATGAACCCACCACCGACACAACGGCGCACATATTATATTTTTCAAGGAGTGGAACGGCATACTCAAGATACGAAAGATGTCCGTCATCAAAAGTGATGAGAATTGGTTTTTCGGGGAGTGGAATGCCTTTTTCTGTGTAATCAATAAGGTTCTCCACAGAGACAGTTGTGTAGCCTGCATTTTTTATAAATTTTAAATCCTTTTCAAACTCATCAGGCGTAATTATGTAAGGCCCGCTTTTTTTGGTATCTTTTAAGATGTGATGATACATAATCACAGGCAGGTCATATTCAGATGAATTTTCCTGAGCTACACAGCAGATGTATGCACCTGCTTTAAAAATTCCGAAAAAAATTGCCAGAATCACACAAAAAACAAAAAATCTTAACACATACCTCATCATAAACACCTCACAGCTAAATTGTATGAATTGACGGCTTGTATAAATCATATAATTTTTAGCGAGGTGAGAAAGTTGGCAAAAAATTTTTATAAAATATCGTCAGTTGTGTTAGTGTTGGCACTTGCTTTTTCGGTATGCGTTTCCGCACTTCCTAAAAAAGAAGAATACATAGCCGTAGAAAAAGACGGATTTATAAAATGGGTGGATTTCAATGTTACATACAAGGCGCTTGCTGATTGCCTTGACTATGATATAAAAACATACAAAACCAGTAAGCACGCAAGTTGGATTGACTTGCTTGCAATTTTAGCGTCAAAAGGTAGCGGAAATTTTAAAAATTATAAATCTTCTGATCTGACCAAAATTACCGAGCAGTTAACCGACGGAAAAAACATAGAAGAAATCGCAAAAAACTTAAAAACTTACTCCTACTATAAAGAAGCATACACTGGAGTTTTGGGAGGTTTTGTTGGGGAATATGAAATAGAAAAAGAAGACGGAACTTTTGAAAAAAAGTATGGTTTAAAAGCGTTTTCGCCTATAGCCAAAGGGTATTCATATTCACATTTTGACGATTTCGGGGCGTCCCGTTCCTATGGTTTTCGCAGGAAGCATTTAGGCCACGATATGATGGGAAGCATCGGAACTCCTGTTGTGGCAGTTGAGTCAGGGTATGTGGAGTGTGTTGGTTGGAATCAGTACGGCGGGTGGAGAATAGGTATCAGGAGTTTTGACAAAAAGCGATACTACTATTACGCCCATTTGCGAAAGGACCACCCCTACAACGATATGTATGAGGGAAAAATTGTTACCGCAGGAGATGTAATAGGTTATCTCGGTATGACGGGTTACAGTACAAAAGAAAATGTAAACAACATAAACACGCCTCATCTT
>JAZOSI010000154.1:0-2947 GCA_045657065.1 Congzhengia sp.
ATCAACATTGGTCTGGGCAAGGTCAAGTCTTGACTGACCTGCTTTTCTGGGCATACCTGATGTGATGATTACAATATCTGAATCTTTAGCATCAGCGTATGAGCCTGCATATACGTTTGCAGGGTTGCAGAAAGGCACACCCTGTCTTATATCAAGTGCCTCGCCAAGTGATTTTTCTTCGTTTACGTCAATCATAACAATTTCTGAAGCAAGTCCCATAACAGTAAGTGTGTATGAGATTGTTGCTCCTACGTTACCTGAACCAATTACGGTTATTTTATTCATGTCTATATTCCTCTCTTTGATAAAAATTTTGTCGTTTTATATTGTATATTATTTTAAAACCGATACTGCGTCGGAAATTGTTTTTTCAAGTGCTTCTTTCCCGTATTTGTCAACTTCGGCTTTATTTTTTTCACCGTGTGTTAAGCATCCTGCACCGCCGATACATCCGCCGACGCATGCCATACCTTCAATGAAGTTTGCGTCCAGCACATTTTTCTTCTTCTTTAGCAACGCGATTTTGCATTCTTCAATGCCATCGCAAGATACTGCTTTTAAGTCAAAATCAATGCTCTGCTCTTTAAGCGCCTGTGCTACTGCGTCAGTCAATCCACCCGTACGGGCAAATATTCTGCCGAAGTATGAGGCATTGTCGAGCACATCTTCACCAAGAGTTGTAATATCTATATCCTTACTGTCATAAAGTGCCTGAAGCTCTTCAAATGTAAGAACAGCGTCAACATAAGGCTTAACATCATCTCTCTGTGCTTCTGCCTTCTTTGCTGTACAGGGTCCTATAAATACAACCTTTGATGTGGGGTCAGTTTTCTTTATATACCTTGCAAGCATCGCCATAGGTGAAGGGTTATGCGAAATGAATTCTGCAAGTTCTGGGAAATCTGATTTTATATAAGATACAAACGCCGGACAACAGGAATTCATAAGAAAACCTTTTTCTGCCAGTTCTTTTGATTCTTTCTGTGCAACCATGTCAGCACCCAGAGCTGCTTCTATTACTGTGTAGAAACCTAACTCCTTGAGTCCTGTTATTACCTGGCCGAGTTTTGCATAAGTGAACTGACTTGATATTGAAGGTGCTACTATTGCATACACCTTATAATTTTTATTGTTTTCGCTTTTTCTGATTAAATCGATAGCATCCAAAATGTAGGATTTGTCCATTATCGCTCCGAACGGACACTGGTAGACACATGCGCCACAGGCGGTACATTTTTCGTTATCGATTGCTGCTGCGTGGTCATCGTTTATTGAGATTGCCTTTATTTTGCAGGCCTTCTGACAAGGACGCTTACGGTTGATGATTGCAGAGTATGGGCAAACCTTTGCACACAAACCACATTCAATACATTTTGATTTGTCAATGTGCGCTACGTGATGCTCATCAAAGGCAATTGCACCGCGCTTACAAACATCTTCGCATCTGTGAGCAAGACATCCACGACAGGATTCTGTTACAACATGTCCGGCTGACGGACATTCGTCACACGCTATGTCTATTACTTCAATTACATTGGGATTTTCCTGATCTCCACCCATAACGATTTTTATTCTTTCTTCTAAAATCGCTCTTTCCTTATAAACACAACAACGCATCGTTGAGGTTTTACCTGGAACTATGATTTCAGGAATTTTCAATACATTTTCAAGCAGGGTGTCATTCCAAGCGAAACGTGCAACTTCTCTTAAGACTTTGTATTTAAGATGCTGAACTTTTGTGTCAAACTTTCTCATGATTCACTCTCCTTGTTAAAAATAACTTACTTTGATTCTTTTTCCCATCATTTTGAGGCACTTTGAAAGTTCCTCTACAAGATTCATCTTGATACTGAAGTTTATGGGAAGATCAGGATTCTGATGAGCAGGGTTTATGGCACGGCCTACATAAAAGTTGATGTCCGTGGCTTCTTCAAACAGCAACTGGCAAATTAAAGATGCTCCGTCACGTTTGAAATTCCAGTGCTCATACTTTGTGTTTTCACCAAGATAGTCCTTGGCATATTCCAAAACTCTGTTTACTGTTATAACGCCTTCTGTAACCAGGTCCACCCCTTCTAAATGTGCAATGGGCGGAATGTCTGAATCTTCAAAATAAAGGCTTGCCTTTAGAGGCTTTCTTAAATATTTTGATGCGATGGAAGATGTTGTTCCACCACAAATAATATGCTTTCCTTCTTTCGAGAAGAACAAAGACATCATACGGTCACAGTCATCTCTGTTTGAAGGCGGTCCGAAGAGTATATTCATTGGCTCGCGCTTTCTGAATTTTACGATACACGCCGTAGCATCATCGCCAGGTTTGTGTCCGTAAAGCTTATCACATTCATCCACTAAAAGCGTAGACAGATTTTTAGCAGTCAGTCCTGTTACGGACATGGTTTCCATAAAGTCAATTATATCTTCACGCTTCCAACCAAAATTGTATGCAGTACCTATTCCTGCGTGGGGGCAACCGTCACTCATTGCGATAAATACATCATTTTCCTGAACATGTATTTCGCTTTTGAAGATTTTTTTGCCATCTATATTTATTTCTGTTTTCGGATAGTCGTAATTTTTGTTATCACGAAGGACAATCACCTGTGGATTGTCGTATTGAATAAGTTCGACTGTTTCATTGTTTATAAGTTGCATAATCGTAAAGGTAGAATAAGCAACTCCTCTTACAGAGCATACGGGAAGTGTTGCGGCTATGGTTTCTACACATTCTTCAACGGGTAAACCCTCTGACATCATCGTAGAAATAATCTTTGATGTAAGCGTAGAAAGAATACTTGCCTTAACGCCGCTTCCAAGTCCGTCAGCAAGAACGATAATTGTTGAGTTTTCGTTCTGCTCGACTATGTCAACATGGTCACCGCACAGTTGCTCTCCGTAGTGATTTATACTTTTCCAGCCGATATCTGCACATAAATCATTCATCCTG